>JALOMO010000064.1 GCA_025455395.1 Bacteroidales bacterium | reverse complement strand
GACATCCTGTTGACTGGCAATGTATGAGGCGGTATTGACATTCATCCCTTCGGGATGTTTTTTTTGCATCCTGTTGACTGGCAATGTATGAGGCGGTATTGACATTCATCCCTTCGGGATGGTTTTTTTTGCATCCTGTTGACTCGCATTGTATTAGTCGGCATTGACACTCATCCCTCCGGGATGGTGCTGGTTGACATACTGGTACCTGCCATTGCATGCGGGGCTATTGACACTCATCCCTCCGGGATGGAAATGTCAGCCTGCAAAAACTATGATAAAGTGTAACCTTAATTAACCAGAAACCAGAAACTAGAAACCTGGAACCCAAGAATCTGTCATTTATCAATGACCCCTGAACCCATAAGCTCATCACCGGAATACCATGCTGCAAACTGTCCCGGAGTGATGCCCCTTTGTGGCTTTTCGAATATTATGTAATAACCTGCTTCACGGGCAAAGATGCGTGCCCGCTGCAGAGGCTGCCTGTACCTTATTCTTACTTGATAATCACGGCACTCTCCTGTTGTCATAGCCATATCAGGTCTGATCCAGTGCACCTCTTCTGCCTTTATCATCAATCCCTTCCGGTACAGCCCTGCATGTTCCTGTCCCTCACCGACATAAACAATGTTATTGGCAATGTCTGTTCCCAAGACAAAGAGAGGCTCCCTGTAGCCACCAATATTGAGCCCCTTGCGCTGACCAACAGTAAAGAAATGGGCTCCGCTGTGCTTACCAACAGTAAGACCTTCTGAAGGAATCATTTCATGTGGCGCAGCCATTGTCGCGAGCTCATCATTTCCGGCATCTTTTTCCGGAAGTCCGTCAGGCCAGCTCTTGTACAATTTTGTACCCTGAATGATTACTACTCTCCCGGTCTTTGCCTCCAGCTTCTGCTGCAGGAATACCGGAAGATCAACCTTCCCAACGAAACAGATACCCTGTGAATCCTTACGGTCAGCTGTCGCCAGGCCCAGGTCAACGGCTATTTTCCTTACCTCAGGCTTGGTAAGTGACCCAACCGGGAAGAGCACATTCTCAAGCTGTCTCTGGCTTACCTGGCAGAGGAAATAACTCTGGTCCTTATTGTGATCGATGCCTGCAAGAAGTCTTGTTATCTGTTTACCTCCAATGTCAATCAATTCGGTCCGGCAATAATGTCCGGTAGCAATATAATCTGCACCATGCTTCAATGCTTCGAGGACGAAAGAGTCGAATTTAATCTCACGGTTACACAGGATATCAGGATTTGGTGTACGTCCGTGCTCATATTCACTGAACATATAGTCTACTACCCGTGTGCGATAATCTGCACTGAGGTCTGCCGTTCTTAGTTTTATCTTAAGCCTGCGGGCAACCATCTCGGCAAAGGTTATATCCTCATCGAATGGGCAGTTACCTTTAAGAAGCCCACGGCTGTCGTGCCAGTTGATCATAAAAATGCCTTCAACCTCGTAGCCCTGCTCTTTAAGCAGCCACGCAGCGACACTGGAGTCAACCCCGCCTGACAATCCTACGATGACCTTCTTCTTCACGCCGCAAAGGTAGCTCTTTGATTGAATATGTTGAAAACTCCTTGACCTATACTGTCAGCCGTGGCCATATTATTATTAATTTTCAGATTATGAATAACCCGGGTAAATTACTGAGATACAGTGCTTCGGCAGGGTCAGGAAAGACCCATGCCCTCTCAGGTTTTTATCTTTCAAGGGTGCTGCATGATCCAGGCTCATACCGCAGGATACTTGCAGTCACATTCACTAACAGCGCGGCGGCAGAGATGAAAGAGAGGATTCTCTCGCGACTGAACAGGCTTAGCTCCGATGACAAAGGGGGAGAAGAGGCAAGAGCAGAATTTGCAGCCTACCTGTGTCATCACTTCCCGGACCTTTATCCTGATCCTCGTGAGGCATGCCTGACAGTCAGGAAGAACGCACCGCTTGCTTTGAGGAATATTCTGCAGGATTATTCACGTTTCACAGTAAGCACTATTGACTCATTCTTCCAGCGGGTGATACGTGCATTTGCACGTGAGATAGATATCCCCTCAGGCTATGAGATTGAGATAGAGCATGATGCACTTCTGTCTGATGCTGTTGACGGATTGCTTGGAGAGGTGGCAGCAGATGAGAGACTTAGACACTGGATCACTTCCTATGTCGCTTCACGCCTCGATGACAATAAAGGTTGGGATGTCAGGCGTGAAATTATGGAGGTTGCACAGCAAATATTCGGTGAGAACTTCAGGCAGCTATCTCCACAGGACAGAAAAGCTATCAGTGACCATGATACCCTCAGGGAATATACATCAAAAGTCTTCAGCGTAAAGAATGGATTTGAGAGCGAGCTCAGGACACTGGCTATCAGGGGAAAAGAGATATTTGAAAGCAGCGGTATGGCTGTAGACGATTTTCTCTCCAGGAAGAGGGGGGGTGTGGGTGAAATTCTACGGAGATATTCCTTGGGAGAGACAAAGCCACCGACGAGCACATGGAACAAGGCTGCCAGTGAAGGACGTTACACTGCAGCAGGAGCACCACCCGGGGTAACTGAGGCTCTCAATGAAGCGCTCAAAAGGGGTCTTGATGAGACTGTAAAAGGTATCTCGGCCTTATTTGAAAATAGATATTCTGTTTATCTGTCAGCGGTTGCTCTTGTCAGAACGATACATGTTATGGGCATCCTGGGTGCCATATCGGAAAAAGTACGTGTACTGGCTCATGATGAAAACCTCTTCCTTCTTTCTGATTCGGGAGAATTAATAAATAAACTCATAGCTGATGATGACACACCATTTATCTATGAAAAGATCGGAACAGCCTATGATCACTACATAATTGACGAATTCCAGGATACATCCCGGATACAATGGAAAAACTTCAGGCCTCTTATCAGCGAGACAATCTCGCGCGGAAAGGATAATCTTGTGGTAGGCGATGTAAAACAGTCAATCTTCAGGTGGAGAAACAGTGACTGGCGTATACTTCATTCAGAAATAAACCGGGTATTTGACAGTGAGGCTGTAAAGACGATACACCTGGGCACAAACCACAGGAGTCGCGAAAACATCATCGCATTCAATAACATGATATTTTCTCCGGAAGGTCTGCCGGCGTTATGCGATGCAACGCTTGCCTGTGAACAGATCAGAATCAGTGATATATACAGGGATTCAGTGCAGGAAGGTTTAGATGATAAACCCGGCGGCCTTGTCAATGTGACACTCTATAACAAGGATGATGAGGAGAGCTGGAAGGAGAGGGTTCTGAAGGATATTCCTGCGGTTATTGAGCAACTGCAGGATCATGGGTACAGGGCCAATGAAATTCTCTTCCTCTGCAGGAAGAATGATGAGGGAAAGAGTATCATTAACCGCATACTTGAATACAGTGCAGCATCGGGCTCAGAGAGGCAGGGGAAATATAGTTTTGAAGTGACCTCTGGTGAGTCACTCTTTCTTGAACGTAATCCGGCTGTCAACCTGCTATTGTCGTGTCTGCGTTATCTTGTTGACCCTGAAAGCCGCATTAACATGAGCCTGATGGTCAGGTCATGCGTGCTGGCAACAGGAGGGAAGGCTCAGTCAGCATATGCCGGAGACACTGCAGAGGGGTCTGCGGATGTCATATCCGGAATATGGAAGGCTGCAATGGATGAAGTGAGGAACGACTCACTATTCAGTGCCACTGAGAAGCTGATCCGCCATTTCGACCTGGGCAGTTACCGGGAGAATGTGGCATATATAAGTTCTTTTCAGGATGTGATTCTTTGGTATTCCGGTCGATACAGCTCTGATATCTCATCTTTTGTCTCATGGTGGGAACGTGAGGGTCACAAGAAAACACTCGCACAGTCTGATCGCCAGGAGGCTATGCGTGTCATGACTATCCACAAGGCAAAGGGGCTTCAGAGCAAGGTTGTGATTATCCCATTTGCCTCATGGGGTTTTTCGAAGCAAGGCTTTAACCGGCCCCTGCTCTGGGTAACGGAGGTGCCGGAAGAATTTGCCCCGATGCCTGTAGTGCTGCCTGAACTGAGCAGCCGGCTTGAGGAGTCGCTCTTCGCCGAACAGGCAAAGAGGGAAAAAGCCTCAGAATGGCTTGATGGTATAAACATGCTTTATGTAGCCTTCACAAGAGCAGTGGATGCCCTCTATATAATGGCTCCCGATATGTCACATTCACAGGGTGGCGGGGCTGATGCGGAGAGTCTGCTTAATGAAGCATTGAAGAGGCTTCCGGATGACTATGTATGGACAGATAACGGAACTGGCAGGAACCTGATCATGGGGGAATTACCACCGGTATCAGCCCTTGAGGAGAAGCCTTCAATAATAATGTCATCGTACCAGGTCTCCGAACAACGAGGGACAATGAGACTGAGAACCGGTGGAGCCCTGCCGTTGGATGAAATGAAACTGACAGAGCCCGGGAACAGGGCATATGGCATAATGATGCATGAATTGCTCAGCAGGATCATGACTGCAAATGATATAGACAAGGCTGTGACCTACGTTTGCAACAACGGACTGCTGCCCCTCTCAAAGCGTGATTTAATTGCATCGCGTGTAAGGACGATCCTGAACAGGGAAGGAGTGAAAAGCTGGTTTGATGGTTCAGCGGATGTAAGGACTGAAGCAACAATCATTTTACCATCAGGTGAGGCCCGGAGACCCGACAGGGTCATGATACAGGGTGACAATGTGATTGTGGTTGACTATAAGTTCGGGGAACCAACTGTCAGGCACAAACGGCAGGCCTCAGATTATCGTGACCTTCTGCTGCAGATGGGTTATGCAAGAGTCAGTTCATGGCTATGGTATGTTGAGAAAGATATTATTGAGGAAGCATGAATGAGTCATTGACATATCCATGGCGTACAACCCGCCGCTTCAATTCATACTCTGACTGGTTCTCTGCCTTTTTCGGCAAGAGGGTTCAGAAGTTAAGCATCAACGCCGGATTTACCTGCCCCAACCGCGATGGCACCAAAGGACGTGGCGGATGCACATACTGCAGTAATGAAGCATTTACACCAGCCTACTGCACCACTGACTTGAGTGTGACTGAACAGATTGAACGCGGGATTACCTTTCACCGGAAAAGGTATCGGCGGGCCGACAGTTACCTGGCATATTTCCAGGCCTACACAAATACCTATGCAGCTATTGAAAAGTTGAGAACCATTTATGATGAAGCACTGAACTATCCTGGTGTTGCCGGCCTTGTGATCGGTACCCGGCCTGACTGTGTCAACAGCGAACTGCTGGATTATCTTGGCGGGATGTCTCGTAAATACTTCATTATTGTGGAGTACGGGATAGAGTCTGTAAGTGATACAACTTTGACAATGATAAACAGAGGGCATGATTTCGCATCAGTTGTTAAGGCAATTAATGATACAGCCAAACAGGGAATTTTTACCGGAGGGCATCTGATATTCGGACTCCCGGGAGAGAGTCGTGCGGAGATAATAGAAAGTGCATCTGTCATATCTGAATTACCAATTAATGCATTAAAAATAAGACAATTACAGCTTGTAAAGGGAACGCCAATGGCCGCCGAATATAAAAAGTGTCCTGAAGAGTTCGATCTCTATTCCGTTGATGAATATCTTGACCTGGTTATTGCATTCTGCGAAAAACTCAATCCGGCCATAATGATAGAACGCATCAGCGGTGAGGCTCCGCCGCGCCTGCTTGATGATCCCCGGAGCTGGCAGACACGTAGCAATGAGCTCTTCAGACTCTTTGAACAGCGTCTTGAGGTAAACGGTACCTGGCAGGGAAGGCTCTATAAAAAAGAAAAAAGATGATGGACTTTCTTGAGAGGGTGGCATTCCGGCTTCACGAAGATTGCGGTGACGCGATGGAGAAGCAGATTATTGTACTTCCCAGCCGCAGGGCAGGGCTGTACCTCTCAAGGTACTTGGCAAGACTTAGCGATAAACCTCAGTGGTCACCTCTGATGATGACAGTAAATGAACTTTTCGGGTCATTTACTGAGTTAAGGCCTGCAGATACTGAAAACCAGGTATTCGAACTTTACCGCATTTATAAGGATCACTTCACCGGAGAGATGAGCTTTGATGATTTCTGGTCATGGGGTGAGGTAATTATAAGTGATTTCAATGACATTGATTTCTATCTGGCCGACGCAGCCAAGCTCTACAGCAATATAGCTGATCTTAAGGAGATTGACCAGAAGTTTGGTGGTCTTACTGAAGAACAGACCGAGATAATCAGAAGTTTCTGGAAATCCTTTAATCCTGGTGCCTCCGAAAGCGCTGCCCGTTCAAAGTTCCAGTCTGTGTGGCAGAAGCTTGCGCCTCTTTATACCGCTTTCAGGTCGGCCATGCTCAGAAACGGTCATGCAGGAGAAGGAATGATTTGCCGTGAGGTGGCCGAAATGGCAGCTTCCGGGACCCTCCGGGTACCGGAAGGGATGACATGGCATATTGCAGGACTCAATGCACTTAACAACTGTGAAAAGGTGCTCTTCAAATTTCTGAAGAGCAAAGACCAGGCAAGATTCTATTGGGATGAAGAACATTTCTTTATGAATGACCCGGATCACAAAGCCTCATTCTTTATCAGGGAGAACATCAGCCTCTTTGGTAATACTCTTGAACGCAATAAGACTGGTATCCATGCTCAGCAGGACAAGAGATGGACCATTATTGACACTCCGGCTGATACGGCACAGGCAAGAATGCTGCCTGCAATCTTTGATGAGGCCGGCATAGATACCTCAGGTGACCTTACTGACACAGCTGTTATCCTTGCCGACGAAAAGCTCTTATTTCCGGTACTGACTTCTCTTCCGCCATCAATCGGAGCCGTGAACGTGACAATGGGCCATCCGTTCCGTTTCACCTCTCTCTATTCCTTCCTTAAACAGCTTATGTCGCTGATAAGATCGGCAAGGATAACAAATGGTGTTACCTCTTTCAGGAGTGATGAGGTGATAACATTGTTAAGACATCAGTATTACAGGCTACTTGCAGGAGATGAGGGGGAGAAAATGGTAAACAGGATTTTCTCAGGCAATATGATCAGGATCGATGCCGGTCTTATTACCTCAGAGCTTTCACTGGGCAGAATCTTCACTCTCCCTTCTTCAGGATCAGAATTGCCGGGGCATCTGGTAACCATCATGGAGATGATTGAGAATGCCACTTACAGTGCACAGGAGGAGAACAGAAGCCTGAGCATCGATCGCGAATACCTGCGGATGGCTATGGCGGCAACAGGAAAGCTTGCAAACCTGATACAATCCTATCAACTCGAACTGAAACCAGAAACCTGCATCAGGTTCCTCGATCGTGTGTTCAGAAAACTGATCGTCCCTTTCTCAGGTGAACCGCTGAAAGGTCTTCAGGTAATGGGACTACTTGAAACACGTGCACTTGAATTTAAACATATTGTCTTTCTGTCATTGAATGAGGGTATTTTCCCTGGTCAGGCTTGGGACAACACATTTATACCATACAATATAAGGAGGGCATTTGGTCTTCCTACTGTCAATGAACATGAATCAATCTACTCATATCACTTTTTCCGGCTTTTAAGAAAGCCTTTACAGGGGTGGTTTCTATATAATTCAACAGCCCAGGGTCTCTCTTCAGGTGAAATGAGCAGATACCTTGTTCAAATGCAATACAGCCCGCTTTTCATAACGCAGTTCAGGTCACTCCATATCACGGTCGGCCGCAGCAGGATGGTCCCGGAAAGTATCGTACGGCAGAAGTCGCACAGCAGGATGCTTCTTGACCTGTATGATGCTGATAATGATGGCGGCAAATATCTGTCTCCCAGCGCAATAAATACATGGTTGACTTGCCGGATGCGATTTTATTACAGGTATGTATGTGATATCCCGGAAGAAGAGAAGCTGGAAGAAGATATCGACCAGAGAAGATTCGGCAATATCCTTCATGAAACGCTCAACAGGCTCTACCTGCCGCTGAAGGAAATTAAGGACAGTATGCCCCGGATCAGAGAGATGGCAGACCAACCCGGACTGATCAGGGAGACAATAATCTCTGCCGCATCTTCAGAGATGAAGCGCAGTGCCGAGGCTCTGACGGCAGGCCGGAGCGTGATCATCATCGATGTGCTTGAACGTTATGTGAATGACCTGTTGAGGTATGACGCCGCCTATGAAGATCTTACTATCCTTAACCTTGAGGATATTCTCTCAGGTGTCTGTACTGTCAACGGATCAGATGGTGAGATACGCGTCAGGATAGGGGGAAGGGCTGACAGGGTTGATATTACCGGTGGAGCACTAAGGATTGTTGACTACAAAACCGGAACACCCAAGAGAGATATTGTTTCAGTCAGTGACCTGTTCAACGAAGAAAAGGAAAAACGTAATGATGCCCTTCTTCAGGCCATGCTCTACTGCCATCTTATGGGCGAAAGCTACCCGGGAAGAGTTGTGATACCTGCAATATACTGGGTCCAGCTGATCTCCTCATCTGACTTCACGCCTTATATCCCGGTTCCTGGCATTGACGGTCCGGGAGCCGACCGTGCATCGTGGACAGAATTGATGACGAGGTTCAGGAGAGACCTTGTAACTGCAATTGGCACAATCTTCTCCGAAAATGAGGATTTTAAAATGACCCGGTTTGTGAAGAGGTGCAACTGGTGCCCATACAGGATGCTGTGTGGCAGGTAAAAGACAAAAACATGCGAGAGCGGATCACTTTTCCATCTGGCGCTGAAGAGCAGCCATACGGATGGCAGTAACGGCAGCTTCATCACCTTTGTTTCCAAGCCTGCCGCCTGCTCTTTCAATAGCCTGCTGCTGGTTTAGTGTGGTCAACACACCAAAAATGAAAGGTATGTTATAGTCAAGGTTGAGCTGAGTTATTCCCTGTGTTACACCCTGACAGATATAGGTGAAATGTGGTGTCTCTCCCTGGATGACACACCCGAGACATATTACCCCGTCGAGGTCATCATATTCAGCCAGCCACTGTGCTGCAAGGGTGATCTCAAAAGTACCCGGGACATGTCTTACAACAATGTCACTTTCGCTTACGCCATGCTTTCTGAGAGTCTTTGCTGCACCGTTAAGCAGCAAACTTGTGATCTCATGGTTCCAGTCGGATACTACAATGCCAAACCTGAGCCCCGTTGCATCAGGAACCTGCGTTGGATCATATGCAGAGAGATCTTTTGTTGCCACGGGCTATTCGATGTGCAGCCTGACCCTGGCTATGTTCTTTTCAATGCTCCTTCCCTCGTTGCTCTCAGGATATTTCTCCTGGATCTTTTCATAGATACTGAGTGCATCCGAGTATTTGCCTTCACTCTCATATAACATTCCTGCTTTCATAAGGTAAATCGGAGAATGAAAGGAATTGTCGGCCAGATCAGCAGCCTCAAGATAGAGCCTGATACCCTCGGTGTTATCACCCAGCTCAACACTTGCATCGCCAAGAAGACCTTTGGCCTGCGGGGCGAGGATCTCATCGGCGAGGGTGTATTTTTTCAGGTATTCAGACGCCTCTTCGAACTCACCGAGATGCATAAGGCATGCCCCGGCATAAAAGTTGGCAAGCTTGCCTGATTTAGTACGCTTGTACTGATCAGCCAGATCAATGAATCCCAGATTGTTACCATCACCGTTGAGTGCGAGCCTGAGAGAGTCCTGTGCGAAATACTGCTCTGCCATAAACATCTGGCTCTGAGCTTCTTTGCTTTGCTTAGTGATATATACCCTGAGAAGCCAGAATATCCCTACAACGGCCACAACTGCAATCAGGCCGTATAACAGAGGTTTATAATTTTCTTCAAGGAACTGTTCGGTTTTGGTCAGTGTCTGTTCAACGTTCTCGATACCTGTTGAGGTCTCTTTTTTCTTGCTCATATCTTTCTAATGCTGTTACAGGTCAAAAAAATAACTTCGCAAAAGTAGTATTTCTAGCATTATTAAAAAACTTATATATAAAAAAATGCAAAGCCCGTGGCAGCGATGTTGTGAGTGTTATGCCCGGTTGTTGCAGCCGTTTCTTTTCTTAACTTTGGGTCTTTCTAATAAGAAAAGAGGAATATGTACCTGGCAAAAATAGAGTTAACAAACTTCAAGAATTATGAAGCGGTAACACTAGATTTCTCTCCCGGGTTCAATTGTTTCGTCGGCAATAACGGTGTAGGAAAGACCAATATACTTGATGCCATACATTATCTTTCACTCACAAAGAGCTTCTTTAACAACTCTGACACCCTGAGCATCAGGCATGGTGAAGACTATTTTATTCTGAAGGGCATATACATGTATGAGGAGGGTCAGGATGAGCTCTTCTGTGCATTTCAGAAGCAGAAACAGAAGGTGTTCAGGCTCAATGGAAAGGAGTATCCCCGTATGTCGGATCATGTTGGAAGGTACCCGGTGGTAATGCTTTCTCCGGCAGACAGTATACTCATCAGTGGGGGTAGTGAAGAGAGACGACGGTTCATGAATATGATGATCAGCCAGTATGACCCGGCCTATCTTGATGCCCACATGAGGTATAATAAGGCACTCATGCAGCGTAACAGTGTCATCAGGGAGGGAGGACCAGATACGGGCAGTATGCTTGAAATATATGACGAGCAGATGGCCCCTGCAGCCACGGTCATACACCTGGCACGACAGTCGCTTGTTGAAAACCTTCTACCCCTTTTTTCATCATTTTACGAAAAGATATCAGGCAGTGCAGAAAAGGTAAGCATCAGGTACAGATCGCATCTCAGCAGCGGCGATTACCTCAGCCAGCTTGCATCGTCACGAGGCAGGGATTTTGCCATGCAACACACGACAACGGGCATACACCGTGATGACCTGATCTTCGAAATTGACGGACACCCTGCCAGGACAACAGCAAGCCAGGGACAGCAGAAGTCGTTTCTTGTGGCACTTAAACTGGCCAAGTTCGGACTGATAACCCGGATAAACGGTTTCGCTCCGGCCCTCCTTCTTGATGATATCTTTGACAAGTTCGACCAGAACAGGGTGGAAGAGATAATACGCCTGGTTGGTTCAGGCGAATTCGGGCAGGTTTTTATAACAGATACTCAACAGGACCGCATCCATCGAATCCTTGATAACACCGGTGTCGATTTCAGGCTCTATCGCATAGGACATATGGGAATTGAGGAGGAGATAACCAACGGGAAAAAATAGCGCCATGCGAAGAAACAGGACAATGACGCTGAAAGAAGCTCTCGAGGATTTTATTAAGGAGTACAGACTTGCTCCCAAGCTAAAGGAGGCATCTGTTATAAACATCTGGGAGAATGTCACCGGCAAGGCAATTACCGCCCGGACAAAGAAGATATATATCAGTAATGGTGTTTTACATATCTACCTCTCATCTGCAGTGGTAAAGAACGAACTTATGATGCTTCGCGAGTCACTGAAACAGCAGATCAACACAAAGGCAGGAGAGGAGGTAATAACACAGATTGTCATCCACTGATCATAAGACCCTGTAACCGGCTGACCTGATTAGTATCTGGCGTCTGTGTCCCTTCGATGTCACAAAATGATAACTTTTCCCGTTAATGCTGACAACGGCATCACTATCCTGAAGACTGACAGTTATTTCTGCTTTGCTATCATTATTCAACAGGGCATTAGCCATCAGAAAAGCCTTCTCTGCACCATCACCCCTGCTGAAGTTCCAAACCTCATCGGGCTGAGCAAGCCTGCCTTCGTCATAAATTGATTTGTTCTTCAGCTTATTAATGATCTCATAAATCATGTCAGCTGTTTTTCCTGACAGTGGGTCATGACATACCGGATTTCTCTCCATTGCTGCTTTTACGAAAGGTCTCCAGTCTGTATTAACCATATCGCGGAATGCATATAGAGAAAGCAGAGCTGTTTCTGACCTGTCTGAAAGCTCCCTTACCTTCGTGATGATCTCTTCACGGCTGTCACTGACATGTATATCAGGGTAAAGATCTCTTTCAAACTTCTTTTCTGAGGAGGGGAGTTTAGGATTGGTGATAATGAAATTCCTTATGTCATTGAACATTCTGTTTACACAGTCGGTATGCTCCGTCGGGAACCTGACGGTGAACTCCTTTTCCAGCCACTTCAGGTCAGCCTCAGAGTTATGTTTAAAGAATTGCTCCACCTCATTCAGCAGTAGTTTATCGGGTATCTGATCAGGGAAAAACTCCTCGCTGTCAAGCTCTGCTAGGAGTTTTTCACGTGTATCCTCATTTACATTGAATTTTGACGAATGTTCGTACTCAAACAGTTTCTCAAGCGGCAGGTAATAATTGTTTCCGGCACGTGAATACCTGTACTGGAAAAGACATTTATAGACTGGTTTGAACCTGAGAAAGTTGATGAAAACGGTGGTGGTGAGAGGCGAGCGAACAAAAGAACAGAGTTTCTTTTTGAAGTCATTGTAGTCATCCGGGTTTATAGTGGCCCGGTCATAAATTGTATGTATATACCCGGTGATATGAGATACAATCGTTACCTGCTCATTCTCGAGGGCTCGCCGCGCCTTTTCCGAAAGTGATGTGCCGTTAAACCACATATTCTTTGTCATGATGCGGCGGTTGTTGGTGATCAGCCCTTCCTTCTCGTCAATATAGTTTTGTGAGTGCAACGGGGTGGCCATCATATAAATCTTCTCAAGCGGTATCTCGCCCACAATGAACATTGCTGCAGCATAGAGAGCTGCCAGGCTGACGCACTCACCGGCACCGGTGCTGAAATGCTGCTTGTGCCTGAAGGCGGTCATTGCTTCAATAGTCTCCGTCTTCCAGTAAGGAATGACTGAAGTGTCATATTTATCAAGCCCGAAATGCCTGCGGATGTCGATATCGAAGTAGTACTTGTCTCCCTCATAACCGAAAAGAGCATTGGAGTGCTTCAGCACGTTGATGTCGAAGAAATCACTGAACCTGGCTGTCTCCTTCTCTTTTTCAGTAAGGCCCCATGTTTCAAGGTCAAGATTAAACACATAATTGTCAATTATATATTGTTTGATCCTGTTAGATTTACTGATGAAGTTTCTTTTTTGAATATCCCTGAACCAGGGGTCATCACGCCATCTCCATATCACCGGCGACATGATGTCGGCAATGACCAGGGGATAGAAAAGCTCTGGGAATATAAAAATCTCCATGTCGGAGAGTGTATATGCTGAAGAATACTTCTCCAGTGTTTTCCTGTCAGAGAAATCAGGAGGTAATGTGGGGCTCATAGAATTATTTTCAGGAAAACAATTGTTTCAGGTTATTGTTTGGCAGTTGTTATCTTACTTCAATAGACTTCGAATGACGAGAAGAAGAAATTTGCCTCCTTATGGGCATTCTCCACCGAGTCCGACCCGTGGACTGCATTCATCTGTGTGTTTACACCAAATTCTGCCCTGATTGTTCCCTTTGGGGCTTTTGTGGGGTCAGTCGGACCCATCAGTTTCCTGTACTGCTCCACGGCATTGTCATGCTTAAGTACCATTACAACTACCGGGCCTGATGTCATGAATTCTATCAGACCGGGGTAGAAGCTGCGTTCACGGTGCACAGCATAGAACTCCTCTGCCTGGAACCTGGTCAGCCTGACCATCTTCATTGCAGCAATTTCAAAACCCGCTTCATTGATCATTGATAAGACAGGACCAATCCTTCCGGTTCTGACAGCGTTGGGTTTGATTATTGAAAATGTGAAATCTTTAAACATATCAATGATTTAATCAGGTTAAAACGGTTGATTTTTATTAGCTTATTATTTTTTTTAACTTTGTCGGCTTTACAACTGAAAATTGTGCCTGACTTCGGTAAATATACAAAAGAATTAAAGAAACTGATTGAGGAGGCTAATCATATTCTACTGATATGCCATATCAATCCGGATGGAGATGCTGCCGGTGCCATGCTTGCTCTTGGCCGCTGGATCAAAGCTCGGGGTAAGACTCCTGAAATGATCTCCCCGAATGCACTGCAGAAGTTCCTTCTTTGGATGAAAGATGTTGATAAAATCATTGATTTCCATCATAATGCTGAGACGGGGACAAGAATCATAAAGGAGGCGGATCTGATAATTATGGTCGACTTCAACAGCTCGCAGAGAATGGGTAAAGCCGAACAGCTGGTCTTAGCCTCAAAGGCCAAAAAGGTGATGATCGATCATCATCCTGATCCTGATAATCTCGCTGATCTTGTGATTTCAGATGTTAGCAGGAGTTCAACCTCGGAGCTTGTCTATTTCCTTGTTAACGGAATGGAAGGATCGGATTATAATGACATTGAGTTTCTGACAGCGGTTTATGTTGGTATTGTTACCGATACCGGGAACTTCGAGCATGGTTACTACACCGGTGATACAATGCGGACAGTTGGCCACCTGCTTGATCGCGGAGTAGACAAGGAACGCGTGTTCAATCATATATTCAGTAATTTTTCTGCAGACCGTATGCGCCTGAAGGGATTTGCCCTTCATTCACGGATGGTAGTTCATCCTGAACTTCATACTGCGTACATCTGGCTTACTAAGGCCGACCTGGAAGAGTTCAAACATGTCAAGGGAGACACCGAGGGTTTTGCCAATATGCTTCTTTCAATTTATGGAGTGGTTCTTTCTGTCCTATTCGTTGAACGGACGGGGTTTGTAAAGATGTCTCTCAGATCAAAGGGTAGTTTCAACGCCAATGATCTGTCACGAAAATGCTTCAACGGCGGAGGACACCGCAATGCTGCAGGAGGCGAGATGAAGGGAACCATAAAAGAAGTTGTGCAGCACTTCGAGAATGTTCTTCCCTCTTTCAGGGAGAAACTTGAAAAAGCAGCTACAGAAATGGTCAGATGAAGTACCTGTTAATCATACTCTTACTTACCACGGTAGCAGGATGCCAGAATAAACCTGGCAACCGCAGTTCATCAGAATCAGCTTCACAGGAGCGGATGATCGAGCTGAACAAATCTTTGATTACAAGTGACCGGCAGTTGATTACAGGTTATCTCGAAAGTACCGACCTTCCATTTACTGAGACTGCAACCGGCCTCTGGTATACTGTTCTCGAGAAGGGGGGAGGGGTAAAAGTCAAAACAGGTGACAACGTAACATTTGATTTTGAATGCAACCTGTTGGATGGAAATACGTTGTACAGCGGTACTCAGACAATAAGGGTAGGTTATGAGGGTACAGAAAGCGGAGTGACAGAAGGAATTCAGTTGATGAGCAAGGGAAGTGATTATATCTTCATTATTCCTCCATACCTGGCTTACGGTCATACAGGTGACGGAAACAGGATACCCGGAAGAGCTATTCTCATTTACAGGATCAGAATTAAAGAGGTGAGCTGATTTTGGAACGATTTTTGAAGGTAAAGAGGTTTATTATAAGAAAACAGATGAAAAACAAATTATTCGCAGCAGCATTGATGACAGTTCTTGTTACTGCAATATCATGCAGCAATTCTGAAAAGAAATATGAAGAGGAGGAAAGGAGCCTGATTGCTGACTATGTTGCGGAGCACAATATTACTGTTGCTCCTGATGCCAACGGCTTGTATTACATCGAGATCACCCCCGGTACAGGTGAAAATGTTGAAATAGGTGACTCACTTGGTGTTTATTATATCGGATGGTTTCTTGACGGCGAAGAATTCAACAATAATACCGAAGAGACCACCCCTTTCAGGTTCAGGCTTGATTCATACGGTCTGATCGAGGGCTGGACGATAGGTCTTACTAAAATGAAACTTGGCACCAAGGCACAACTGCTTGTTCCATCAAAACTGGCCTACGGCTCTGTCGGGTATGGGTATTATGATTACTACGGCCGGTATATCTCGATTATACCGGGTTATTCACCGCTGCTGTTCGAGATAGAAGTGGTTGAGCTCATTAAAGCGAAAAAGTAAAAAGAAAGACGCCCTGTTTGGGCGTCTTTCTTTTTATTTGCCAATTATCTGATCTAATGGAATATCAACCTTGTTCACGACAGCCTGGTATTCTTTCCAGGGGCCGTTGAGGAACCCGTCAATGAGGGTATTTGCCTCGCCAATGGCTGCTTCCGCTTCCGTAACAATTTTCCGTTCCGATTGAGATAACGGTCCCGAAGCCATCACCAGAGTACGGTAACCGTTTACCTTTGCAAGCACTCCTTCAGGCCTCTTGTTAAGGAGCTCCTCAAGCCTGGTAAGCTCTTCTTTAATAACCTTCTGGGGGGTGGAGACAAGCTCTGCGAAGCGGGGTAATTTTTCGATAAGGTTGTCACTCTTCGCCACTGTTTCCCTGCACTCCCTGATCCTTTTAAGCTTCACATTGAGGTCATTTATACCGGGAATAAATCCCTCTGCCTTTGCATAGTTTTCAGCAATGGCATTGTAGTCTTGTCCTTCAATCCTTGGGTCTGGCCTGACACTTACCACCGTTGTTGCAGTTACCTCGCCTTTTTTCAGAATGACATTGTATGTTCCGGGCAATATCGTTCCTCCAAAGCCCCTGGAAAACCTTCCTCTGGGATCCTCCGACTGCTCTGCCAGTATTGCTTGCGGTAGCGGATTCCGGTCGAAGCTCCATGTGAATCTGTTAAAGCCGTTTACTGCTTCAATATCCATATTTTTGGCTGTCTTACCCAGGGAATCCTTAATCTCTACCAATACCTTGCCGGGGTCTCCGGCGGAAAAGAATGTTATCATGGCTCCCTGTTGCCGGTTTTCACCCCTGTACATTGCATCTCCATAGAAATAGTAACCCGGAAGGTTTTTAGTATTTGCCATGTAAGCCACCGGAGCTTCAAATGCCACCATCGTGCTGCTCAGCAGTGCCGGCCCTTCTTTTGCCAGGACACGCAACGGGCGGATGTCATCAAGAACCCATAACGCCCTGCCGAAGGTGCCAATGACAAGGTCATGCTCACGCGGATGAATGGCCATGTCATACGTTGAAACAGTAGGATAACCACTTGTCCATCTGTTCCATGATTCTCCCTCATTAAATGAGACGTAAAGTCCATATTCCGTTCCGGCGAACATCAGATCAGGTTCAATCGGATCCTGTACAAAACAGAGCATATAACCCCATACATCAGTGTCATCTATGATCCTTTTCCAGTTCTTTCCAAAGTCTTTCGTATGATAGAGATATGGAGAGTTATCACCCTGGCGGTAGTCATTCACAACTGCAAATGCTTCTCCGGGATTATAGACTGAGGCAGTAACCTGCGGCACCCATGCATTGCGAGGCATACCCTTTATATTCCTTGCCACGTTGTTCCATGTCTTGCCTCCGTCTTCAGTAAGATGAATTAGTCCGTCATCTGTACCTGCCCATATGATATCTCTGGTCACCGGGCTTGGCGCCAGCGTGATGATAGTACAGTGATTTTCAGCACCTGTGGCATCCCTTGTTATCCCACCACTCTCCTGTTGTTTTTGCTTCTCAATGTCATTGGTAGTCAGGTCAGGGGAGATCTTAATCCAGTTGTCACCCCTGTCAGTGCTTTTATGTACGAACTGGCTGCCGAAATAGATTGTGTTACTATCAAACGGGTCCTGTGCCAGGGCTGAGTTCCAGTTGAATCTGAGTTTTTCATCACCCTCCGGACCCGGTTTGATGCTTTTACTCCAGCCTGTAATAATATCGAGTCGCCTTAATGATCCTCCCTGTGACTGTGCGTAGCAATATCTGGCGTCACCGGGTACAGGTAAGGCGTCAAATCCGTCACCTCCCATAAGGAAGTCAAACATCTCATTGATTATCGGTCCGTTATACCATGTGTAAGCGGGACCGCGCCACGAACCGTTGTCCTGGAGACCCCCGTAAATGTTATAAGGCAGCTCGTTGTCAACACTGATATGGTAAAATTGTCCCAGTGGCAGGTTCTCAATATGGCGCCATGTCTCACCCTTATCATAGCTTATTGCCATTCCGCCGTCATTACCGTCAAGCATTCGGGCTGGGTTTGCAGGATCTATCCACCATGCGTGATGATCAAGATGCACTGTGGCAGCAATGCTCTTGTTAAAGTTTAGTCCGCCATCCTCACTCACATTGATACCTGAGAAGAGGGAATAGACCCTGTTCTCATTCTCCGGATCGACATATATTTCAGCATAATAGAACGGCCTGTTACCTATATTCCTGTCACCTCTTTTCTCCCATTTTATGCCACCGTCAACTGACCGGTAGATCGCTGATGGTTTTGATTCAACATAAGCATAGACATAAGAAGGATTTGAAGCAGCAATGGCCAGTCCCATCCTTCCTGTCTCGGCAGGTAATCCCTCAGTTACCCTGCTGAATGTGTTTCCGCCGTCACGTGTCAGGTAGAGACCTGAACCTTCATGTGTTGAGTCGAAGAACCATGGCCAGCGGCGGTGATCCCACATGGCAACGAATATTTTACCGGGGTTGGAAGGGTCCATTACCATATCGGCCACCCCGGAGGTTTCATTTGTAAAGAGTATCCGGGTCCATGTGGTGCCACCGTCAGTAGTACGGTACAGGCCCCTTTCCCTGTGCGGAGCCCATGGATTGCCAATAGCACCGACATAAACAATGTCAGGGTTGAC
>JALOMO010000063.1 GCA_025455395.1 Bacteroidales bacterium | reverse complement strand
CTCACCCTGGATTGGCTCGACAAGGAAACCGGCAACGTTGGGATCGGTAAGTGCAGCCTCGAGTGACGGGATGTTATTGTACGGAATTGTAATAAATCCCGGTGTATACGGCCCGTAGTCTTTACGTGCATCAGGATCAGTAGACATGGAAACGATGGTAATTGTCCGACCGTGGAAGTTTCCTTCACAGACGATTATCTTTGCCTGGTCTTTACTGATACCCTTCTTAAGGTATGCCCATTTACGGCACAGCTTTAATGCCGTTTCGTCTGCCTCTGCTCCTGTGTTCATAGGCAGCACCCTGTCATAGCCGAAATATTTGGTGATATACTCTTCGTACTCACCCAGAACAGAGTTGAAGAAAGCTCTTGATGTGAGTGTCAGTACCCGGGCCTGCTCAATCAGGGCGGCGGTTATTTTAGGATGGCAGTGACCCTGGTTTACTGCAGAATACGCTGAAAGAAAATCGTAGTACCGTTTTCCTTCCACATCCCAGACAAATGGTCCCTGGCCTCTCTCAAGCACAACAGGCAGCGGATGATAGTTATGGGCTCCGAATTTTTCTTCTCTCTCGATGTAATCTTGAGTATTCATATATCTTTATTTATAATGTTTCTGTAAGGCGGGCAATTTTACAAATGATTTTCGACAAAAAGAATATAAAGAATCATGATTCTTCACTGAACAGATCAGGTCTTTTGCTTTTTGTGTTCCGGACCGACTGTTCAAACCGCCATTTTTCTATCTCCGGAGTATTTCCTCCGATCAGGATATCAGGCACTTTCCATCCGAGGAATTCCGCTGGTCGGGTATAGACCGGCGGTGCCAGAAGGTTATCCTGAAAAGAGTCGGACAGGGCAGACTCTGAATCGGAGATGGCGCCTGGAAGGAGCCTGACAAGAGCATCTGTAATCACTGCTGCAGGAAGTTCACCTCCTGTGAGTACATAGTCACCAATTGATATCTCACGGGTGACAAGATGGTCCCTGATACGTTGGTCAATGCCTTTGTAATGCCCCGCAAGGATAATGATGTTATCCTTTAGCGAAAGTTCATTGGCAATCCGCTGACTGAAAGGGATGCCGTCGGGGGAGGTGTATATCACCTCATCATATTTGCGCTGGGAAGAGAGGTAGGTAATACAGTTATAAACAGGTTCTATCATCATAACCATCCCTGCACCCCCGCCGAAGGGGTAATCATCGACACTCCGGTGCCTGTCAGCCGAGTAATCACGAAGATTAATAATATTAATCTCAGCAATCCCTTTTGCTCTTGCCCTTTTGATTATTGACTCATCAAAAGGACTGCGCAGAAGCTCAGGCAGAACAGTTATTATATCTATACGCATACTAATTCAGAATTTGTAAAACTAACACAGTTTTTTCGTAATTTTGAATTGTTATGTAATCATTTTAACCTTAAACAGATGGATAAACCATCAAAACCGTCGTGCATGAACGGTATGGCGTCAATCAGGAAGAATGCGCCGGTTGAAACTATAAAAGACAAGACCAGATAGTATGCTGAATATAGCTTCTGACCCTTCTCATGCCGGGCAGGGTTTAATTTTTTTTCATGGGTAAGATGAAGTGCAGGAGTGGTTGCGGGGCTTGCTGTATCGCCCCTTCGATTTCGTCACCGATTCCCGGGATGCCATACGGTAAACCGGCAGGGGTAAGGTGTATCCATCTTACCGATAAGTATGAATGTGCTATATGGGGAATGGATGACAGGCCTGCCGTATGTGCAGCCTTCATGGCGGAGCCGGAGTTCTGCGGCAAAGACCGTGAGGAGGCGTTGAGAATACTCTCCTCGCTGGTCTGACACCTAATTTCTTTCGAAGACCAATTTGCCGTCAACGATTGTATAATCAGCCTTAACCGACATTATCCGATCTTCAGGAGTGGCAAATATATCTTCAGAAAGCACTGTTATATCGGCAAGATATCCTGGTTTCAGCAATCCCTTCCTCTCTTCCATAAATTGAGCAAATGAAGCTCCGATAGTGTAGTATTCAATGGCCTTTTCCATGGTTATTTTTTCCATAGGAAACCATCCATCTCCATCCTCTCCTTTACGATCTTTTCGTGTCACGGCAGCGTAGAGCCCTTCCATCGGATTCAGAGGTTCCACAGAATAGTCCGTTCCGAAGGCAATCTGTGCCCCACTGTCAGCGAGGCTCTTCCATGCATATGACCACCTGCTGCGATCTGTTCCGATACGTTTTTCTGCGAACCGTTTATCGGTGATGCAGTGTGTCGGTTGCATGGATGCGATCACACCAAGTGCTGCAAAACGGGGTATATCATCTTCAATAAGTATCTGTGCATGTTCAGACCTGTGACGACTGTCACGAACGCCGTTTACCTCACGGGCTTTCTGATAGGCGTTCAGTATCCAGTTATTGGCTTTGGGGCCAATGGCATGGATGCCAATCTGGAACCCCATGCGGTCTGCCGTGACTACCCTCTCTTCAAGCTCTTCATAGCTCATCTGCGGCAGGCCGGTATTACCAGGATCATCATCAAAGGGCTCGAACATCATCGCAGTAGCTGATCCGAGGGTGCCATCCATAAAGTCTTTCAGGTACCCGAACCTGATCCAGTTTCCCGAGGAGGGGTATTTGTTCCTCAGGACATTGTATTGTTCCAGCCTCTTCTGGTCAGATGTAAGTTCTGCTCCGATGTCAATCCTGCATGTCAGCATGCCCTTTCCCATAATGGTATCATACATTTCAAAGTCAGCGCTGCCCGGGATCTGTATGCTGGTGATGCCATATTGGGCAGCCTGCTGGAGAGCCATAATATATCCCCGCCATTCTCTTTCTTTTTCTTCTTCGGCACTCCGCTCTGCCTTTTTCCCGCCAGTCCTGATAAGCATCATGGCGCTCTCTTTAAGTATACCTGTAGGTTCACCGGTTACAGGGTCCTTCATTATTTCTCCACCGAACGGATCAGGCGTGTCGCGGGTTATCCCTGAGGCTTTAAGCACATAGCTGTTCACCAGTGCACTGTGCCCGTCAGTGCGTCGTAAAACAACCGGGTTGACAGGGGAGACAGCGTCAATAAGCTCCTTTGAAGGCCACTCACGGGTGGTAAACATCTCATGCTCCCAGTGACCGCCGTAAATGAGGATATCCTTTTCACTTCTCGCAACCTGCTCCCTCACCTTTTCCGTTATAACTGAAGGATCAGTAACATACCTTAGCTCAATATAGTCAGGATCTACCGGCCCGAAATGAGCATGAGCATCATTGAATCCGGGGATTACACTTCGTCCTGCTGCATCGATGACCCTTGTCTCCCCATTCTCAATGTACTTCTCAATATTCCTGTTACTGCCTACTGCAATAATTATCCCTCCTTTTATTGCTATCGCTTCTGCATATGGCGCTTTCTCATCTGCAGTGAAAACCTTTGCATTCGTTATGGCGAGGTCGGCCTTTTCGGCCTCTCCACAGCCTGATGTGGTGAGCAGCACAGCTATCATTGTGTTAAGAATGGTGTTTTTCATGTTAATCATTTCATAAAACCCGTGCAATTTAAAAAAAATGACTTTACTTTAGTTCCCAATAAACCCATGAAACAAAAACTCCACAATTGAAATCATGAAAAAAGACACAATTCCACCGGGATACCTCTTTAGCAGGAGCTATACCAATTATGTATTCATCCTCCTGTTCCTCCTCTATCTTTTTGATTATGCAGACAGAATGGTTGTCAATTCAATGTTCTCATATATACAGAAAGACCTTGGCATAAACGACTTCCAATCAGGATGGCTGGTTTCAGTCATATATCTTACAATAGGCTTGCTTACTTTCCCTGTCTCACTTGTAATAGACAGGTGGAGCAGGACAAAAACTATCGGCATAATGGCTATAGTATGGAGTCTGGCAACCCTGCTGTGTGCATTTACAGGTAACTATGTTCAGCTTTTCATGGCTCGCATTCTCATTGGTTTTGGAGAAGCAGGCTATGCACCGGGTGGCAGTGCCCTCATATCAGGATTATATCCGATGGAGAAACGTTCAAAAATGATGGGACTGTGGAATGCCTCGATACCCCTGGGTTCAGCAATTGGTGTCACTATGGGGGGCATTATTGCCAGCTCATGGGGATGGAAGCATGCCTTTGGGATAGTTGCAGTACCGGGGCTCATAATTGCAATCCTATTCCTCTTCGTGAAAGATTACAAAACTGTTGATCTTTCAAGGGTAGATACCAGCAACAAGAGGGTAAAGATGGAAAGGAAAGACATTATAAGGGAGTTCCTGAAGAAACCATCAGTAATATTCACATATTTTGGTATGACGGCGATAGTATTCGTTACAACCGCCATGATAGTCTGGCTGCCAAAATTCTTTGAGATAAGCAGCGGTATGGATCCTAAAAAAGCCGGTACTCTTGCAGGTGCTGTGATGATGCTTGCCTTGATAGGTGCCCCGATGGGCGGTTACATAATTGACCGCTGGAGGAGGACAGAACCGAGGGCAAGAATGTTATTCCCTGCAATAACAACATTTATCTCAGCAATACTGCTTTTCCTTGCCTTCTACGTCTTTAAAGGCCCTATGCAGCTGGTCACACTCTTTGTGTTCGGGATATTTATAATGCTCTTCATCTCAGGTGCCGCTGCCGTTACACAGGATGTTATTCACCCGGGTCTGAGAGCAACATCGTATGCAATAGCCGTGCTTGTACAGAATCTCTTAGGATCGTTTACTGCCCCAATTGTGCTTGGGAGAATCTCTGACCTGACAAACATAAAAACCGCTATGAGCATTCTGCCGTTCTCGCTCGTGCTGGGAGCATTGCTATTCCTGATAGGATCGAGGTATTATGTCTCTGATATGCATAAAGTTGCAACTGTTAAACTGGAGGTTGAATAAGTGAGGATTGCATTACTGGGATATGGTCGCATGGGCCGGGAGGTAGAACAGGTGGCAGCATCAACAGGTCACGAGGTAGTGCTTAAGATTGACCGTGATAACCTGGCAGATTTTTGCCCTGAGGCTGTCTCAGGATGTGATGTGGCCATCGAGTTCACCGGACCGGAAACAGCAGCTGAAACAGTATTGCGGGCATTAAACCTAGGTATCCCGGTTGTATCCGGATCAACAGGCTGGATGGAACGCTATGACGAAGTGGCCAGCTACTGCATTGAAAAAAATGGCTCCTTTATTCATTCCTCCAATTTCAGCATCGGGGTAAACATCCTGTTCAGACTGAATGCCGAACTGGCAAGGATAATGAGCAACCTGCCTGAATACAAGGCTATCGTTGAAGAGATACATCATATCTATAAGCTTGACGCTCCCAGCGGAACGGCAATTACACTGGCCGGAGGGATAACAGGACACCATCATGAGTACGAGGGATGGATTATGTCTGAGGAGGATACTGATGCAAAGGGAAAAATGATCAGAGTAAAATCAGTGAGGGAGGGTGCTGTACCGGGAAATCATTCGGTTACATGGACCTCTGCAAATGATATGATTTCAATCAGACATGAGGCTTTTAACCGAAAAGGGTTTGCTGCTGGTGCCCTTCTTGCAGCATCCTATATTATAACCCGTAAAGGTGTTTTTACTATGGGTGACGTTTTGAATTTATAATTATAACTAGATTTGCAGCGAAAAATAAAAAGATGAATAATTTACTCGGGAACAGGTACGTCAGATTCGGCATTGCAGCGGTCATTTACATTCTCTGGGTCATATGGGTTGGCAATTTCTGGCTTTTGCTCGGACTGGCGGTGGTGTTTGACATCTATGTCAGCAAGAAGGTCAACTGGGCCTTCTGGAAGAAGAGGGAAGGCAGAAACCATATAGCCATTGAATGGCTTGATGCACTGATATTTGCTGTTATCGCGGTGACACTCATAAATATCTTTCTATTCCAGAATTACCGCATACCAACCCCTTCAATGGAGAAATCACTGCTTGTGGGTGACCATCTCTTTGTAAGCAAAGTGGCCTTTGGCCCGCGTATGCCCAATACGCCCGTAGCATTTCCGTTTACCCAGCATACTCTTCCCTTCACAAAAGGAAAAGGAAAATCATGGTCTGATATAATTCACTGGGATTATAAAAGGCTTGCCGGATTCGGGAAGGTAAAGAACAATGACGTTGTTGTCTTCAACTTCCCGGCCGGAGACACTGTCGTAATCGAAAACCAGGCGGTGAGTTATGACGAAATCGTCAGACAGAGAGCTGATATGCTGGCTACTGAAGACCTCAGATCTAACAAAACACTGAAGAGCCGTACAGAATATATTTCATTTGCCAGGCAACTTGTATGGAATGAGAATAATATCATATATCGGCCAGTCGACAGACGTGATAACTATGTAAAACGTTGTGTCGGCATACCCGGTGATACAATCACTATAAAAGAGGGGCAACTCTATATAAACGGCATACCCGAAGTGGATAATGGCACTCAGCAGACAACCTATTTTGTTCGGACTAACGGTACAAGAATAAACCCCAAAGCCTTCGAGCGGATGGATGTCTCAAAGTCTGATCAGTCACTGATGCTTTCAGGAACGGTATATCATCTTCCGCTTACTGTAAAGAATGCAGAGACAATTTCCGGTTTCGCCAACGTCACCGGTATCACTCCGGAGATAAAGAGGGCAGGGGAGTTCAACCCGATGATCTTCCCGCATGACCCTGCCAACTTCAGATGGAATGAAGATAACTTCGGCCCACTATGGATTCCCTCAGCCGGTTCGACAGTTAAGCTTGATATGTCAAACATCGCTCTTTATGAACGAATAATTGATGTTTACGAGGATAATGATCTTGCAGTTGAAGACAGCGTAATAGTTATCAACGGGCAACCTGCAGAGAGTTACACCTTCAGGCTTGACTATTACTGGATGATGGGTGATAACAGGCACGGATCGTCAGATTCACGGTTCTGGGGATTTGTACCCGAAGATCATATTGTCGGCAGACCGGTATTTGTATGGCTCTCGATTGACAAGGAGGCAACCGGGTTTAAAAAGATAAGGATTAAACGGTTTTTCAAATCGGCCAGATAATTTAAGATTTGCGATTTGCGATTTTCGAATTGTGGTTTAATCGCAAATCGCAAATAAAAAAAGCTGCTCTCGCAGCTCTTTTTTTATTCCTTGACCTTATCCACTATCGCCTTGAAGGCTTCGGGGTGATTCATTGCCAGGTCGGCAAGTGTCTTTCGGTTAAGTGTAATACCTTTGTTATCGAGCTTCCCGATGAATTCGGAATAACTCATTCCGTACAGGCGGACACCTGCGTTTATCCTCTGTATCCAGAGTGCCCTGAATTGTCCTTTTTTAGCTTTCCGGTCACGGTAGGCATAACCGAGACCCTTCTCCAGTACGTTCTTGGCAACAGTGTAAACATTACTGTTGCTACCAAAGTACCCCTTGGTCTGCTTCAGAATCTTCTTCCTTCTTGCCTTTGATGCTGGTGCGTTTGTTGCTCTTGGCATTTTCTTTTCTTTTTTTCGGATGTAAGCGCCCTGCGGGTCTTTTATGCTTCACATCCAGGTTAATAATTCATTTGATTATCACACTGACAGGTGCTTTGCATTATTTCAGTCCGAGCAGAAGCTTAATGTTCTTCTCGTCAGTCTTATCCACCAGTCCGCCGTAGGTAAGATTCCTCTTACGCTTTGTTGACTTCTTGGTAAGGATATGGCTCTTGAAAGCATGCTTACGCTTGATCTTACCTGTACCGGTCAAAGAAAATCTCTTCTTCGCTCCCGGATTTGTTTTCATTTTTGGCATTTTGTAAAATATATGTATATAAAAACTCTATTTCTTTTTCTTCGGTGAAAGAATGATAATCATCCTTTTTCCCTCGAGCCTTGGTAACTGATCAACCTTACCATATTCTTCCAGGTCGGAGATGAACCTTGCAAGCAGTTTCTCTCCCTGGTCCTTGAAGAGTATTGATCTTCCCTTGAAGAAGACATATGCTCTTACCTTGGCTCCCTCTTCCAGGAAATTGATTGCATGCTTCAACTTGAAGTTATAGTCGTGATCGTCAGTATTCGGACCAAAGCGGATCTCTTTTACTACTATCTTGGCCGCATTGGCTTTGATCTCTTTCTGCTTTTTCTTCTGCTGGTAAAGAAATTTCTGATAATCAACGATCTTGCATACGGGTGGGTCAGCCTGGGGAGATATTTCAACAAGATCGAGCTCCATTTCGTCAGCCAGATTCAAGGCATCACTGATGCCCATGATCCTCGCTTCGATATTCTCGCCAACAACCCTTACGGTCCTTGCTGTTATCCTGTTATTAATCCGGTGTTCCGGTTCCGGTTTTCTTCCCGGCCTTGGCCTGGAAAAGATTGGTCCTGCTATGGTTTTGTCCTCCAGTTAAGTTAATACTATGCTGTTAATCAATATATTAAACATCAATTTCTCTTCCAATCTCATCTCTGACGAGCCTGATGAACTCTTCCGGTTTCATCACCCCTTTGTCTCCTTCGCCCTGCCTTCTGACAGAGATTGTCCCACTCTCTGCTTCTTTTTCACCTATTACGAGAAGGTATGGGATTCTCTTTAACTCATTATCCCTTATCTTCTTACCTATCTTTTCGTTCCTGTCGTCAATCAGGGTGCGAATATCGGAATTATTAAGTAAATTCAAAATAGTTTTAGCATATTCATTGAATTTTTCGCTTATTGGAAGCATCACGGCCTGATCAGGTGTCAGCCAGATCGGGAACTTGCCGGAAGTGTTTTCTATGAGTACTGCCACGAATCGTTCCATGGAACCGAAGATTGCCCTGTGTATCATCACAGGTTGATGCTTCTGGTTGTCGTTGCCCATATATGTCAGCTCAAACCTCTCAGGAAGGTTGTAGTCAACCTGTATCGTGCCGAGCTGCCATTTACGGCCAATGGCGTCCCTGACCATGAAGTCGAGCTTGGGTCCGTAAAAGGCAGCCTCGCCAATGGCAATCGTGGTTGTAAGATTCTTCTCGCCGGCAGCCTCAATGATTGCCTTTTCAGCCTTCTCCCAATTCTCGTCAGAACCGATGTATTTCTCATGGTTCTGAGGATCGCGAAGCGATATCTGCGCTGTGAATTCACTGAAGCCGGCAATTTTAAAGATATACTGTACCAGATCAATTATGCTTTTGAATTCATCCTTAAGCTGGTCAGGGCGGCAGAAATGGTGGGCGTCATCCTGTGTGAAGCTTCTTACCCTTGTGAGGCCGTGAAGCTCACCGCTCTGTTCATATCTGTAAACGGTCCCGAACTCAGCCATCCTTATCGGTAATTCCTTGTATGAATGAGGAGTGGCATTGTATATCTCGCAGTGATGAGGACAATTCATCGGTTTAAGCATAAATACCTCACCCTCCTGTGGGGTGGTAATGGGCCTGAAAGAGTCAGCACCGTATTTCTCATAGTGCCCCGAAGTTTTATACAGGTCAACACTGCCTATATGTGGTGTTGATACCATGGTATAACCTCTCTTTTTAAGCACCCGGGTCATGAAATCAATGAGCCTCTGCTTGAGATCTGCTCCTTTGGGTAGCCACAGGGGGAGACCCATCCCTACTTTGTGTGAGAATGAGAAGAGTTCGAGCTCCCTGCCTATGCGACGGTGATCGCGCTTACGTGCTTCCTCGAGCATTACCATGTATTCGTCGAGCATCTTCTGCTTGGGGAAGGTGATACCATATATACGTGTGAGCATCCTTCTCTTCTCGTCGCCTCTCCAGTAGGCCCCGGCAAGGCTAAGTATCTTTATTGCTTTTATCGCTGAGGTGTCAGGCAGATGAGGCCCGCGGCACAGATCGGTGAAGTTGCCCTGACGATAAAGAGTGATAGTTCCGTCCTCAAGCTCAGATATAAGCTCTGTCTTGTATTCATCTCCCTTTGCCGTGAATAGCTCAAGAGCCTCTTTCTTGCTCACCTCGGTTCTTACAATCTGACTGTTTCTGGCCGCCAGGTCTTTCATCCGGGCCTCTATCACCGGCAGGTCAGCATCGGTTATGACCTTGCCTTCACCGGGGTCAACATCATAGTAAAACCCGTTCTCTATTGCAGGTCCGATACCGAACTTGATTCCCGGCCAGAGCGACTCGAGTGCCTCTGCCATGAGGTGGGCAGATGAGTGCCAGAAGGCGTGCTTAGCCTCAGGATCGTCCCATTTGTGCAGTCTGAGGGTAGAATCTGTGTCAAGGGGTCGTGCTATATCACGCAGTTCACCATTTACTGTTGCAGCATAGACCTCAGCAGCGAGCCGTGGACTGATTGACATGGCAACCTCATAACTGCTTACACCTTTCTGGTATTCCCTCACAGTACCATCCGGGAATGTGATCCTGATCATTAATATACATTTAAAAATTAGTTTGCAAAGATAACGTTTTTTCTATGTCTCTGTTCACGAAAGGGAGTCATAATTAATCTGCTCAGATTATGATACAGCAGAGTATGGCACAGATTTTGGATTTCATGATATAGCACCAAAAACCAAGGTCATGAAAAGGTTAGTAATCTTAACAGCAGCAGCAGCTATAATGCTTAGCTCTTGCGACATACAGCCCGAGGCATTTTTCTATGCTGACAAACTCAGGGCTGAGATCGGTGAAGAAGTATACTTCACCAATGAATCTTATAATGCCAGCTGGGTCAGCTGGGATTTCGGTGACGGCACATGTTCGGATGCATACAACGTTGTGCATACCTGGTCTGCATCAGGTGTCTATACAGTCTGCCTGACAACATATTCATCTACCGGAAGCATGGACCAGGCCTTCCTCGAGGTGGAGATAGTATCTCCAACAATGCTTGAGATTGAAGTCCTTGAATGGTATGATGAGTATCCGGTACAGGGTGCGAGTGTCATTCTCTATCCTACACTAAACGACTGGGATAATGAGACCAATGCCCTGGTTGAAGGCTTTACAAACTCGGCCGGGAAGGTGGTGTTTACTGACCTCGGTCCATATGTTTACTTTGTTGACGTCTGGCATTCAACACATAACAACTACACATTGAGAGATGAGGATGCAGGTTTTATTCGCACCCCCCAGCTTGTCAGCAATTCTCTAAATAAGTTCACTGCCTGGGTCGACTTCACAGGTTCAAAAAACACGACAGTCTCACGTGACAGAAAACAGATACTTCCGGTCAAGGGGAGGAAGTATCCGTCAGCTGAAACGAAATAGGCAAGGGCAATTGCAAAAAATAAATCTACCTGGTTCTGTAGTTAATAAATTCGCTATGTTTGTGAGTTCGTTAACCTAATCGATAGAATCATATGGATACAAAGTTTGCCCTCGCAGGAATAGACTACCTGATCATGGTGGTCTATTTTATTTTTGTTCTGGGTATCGGGTGGGCCCTGAAAAAGTATATGAAAAATGCCTCTGCTTTCCTTGAGGCCGGGCGGTCTATACCAGCCTGGGTAGCGGGTCTGGCATTTATATCCACAAACCTCGGAGCTCTTGAAGTGATGGGGATGACAGGCTCAGGTCTCAAGTACGGTATGCTTACGACTCATTTTTACTGGGTGGGAGCAATCCCTGCCATGATTTTCCTTGCTCTTTTCATGATGCGTTTTTATTATGGCTCAAAAGCCAGGTCAGTACCTGAATATCTGAAGCTGCGTTTCAATGAAAAGACACGGGGGCTGAATGCTATTCTCTTTGCTGTGATGACTGTCCTCGCCTCAGGTATTTCCATGTATGCACTGGCAATACTGCTTGAGAATGTGCTGGGATGGAACTTTAATGTTTCGCTTCTGGCCTCCGCTGCAATTGTGTTGGCTTATACCTATCTGGGCGGACTTTCATCTGCCATTTATAACGAAGTGCTGCAGTTTTTCATAATTGTCATAGGTCTTCTTCCAATGACAATACTGGTACTTACTGATGTTGGCGGCTGGGGAGGTTTGCAGAACAGCCTGGCACCCATCGTTGAGGGAAAAGGATTTGCAGCCGATACCTGGACAACTACATGGAAGTATTCAGGCACCGGCTCAGCCAATCCGCTCGGGGTTGCCTGGTATGGTATTTTTGCAGGTCTGGGGTTTGTTCTTTCTTTCGGTTACTGGTGTACCAACTTCCTTATCGTTCAGCGTGCAATGGCTGCAGAATCTATGACTGCTGCCCGTAAAGTGCCGCTTATCGGAGCCATACCGAAAATGTTCATACCGTTCCTTATCATCGTTCCTGGCATTGCAGCTCTCGTTCTGATGAATGATCCTCTGAAAGGTTTTGCCCTTCCGCTGAATGATGCAGGCCAACCCATATATGATTATACTATAATCATGCTTCTGAAGCACTATCTGCCTGCTGGTGTCCTTGGCCTGGGGGTGACTGCCCTGCTTGCATCATTCATGTCAGGCATGGCTGGTAACGTATCAGCCTTTAACACTGTATGGACATATGATATCTACCAGAGCTATATCAGGCCGGTCACAGGCAACAAAGATGCTGACGACAGGCACTATCTCAAGATCGGCAAGATGGCTACCATATTTGGCGTTATCGTGAGTATCGCCGCCGCATATATAGCCAGTAAGTTCGGAAACATCATGGACTTCCTGCAGACTATCTTCTCAATGATCAATGCTCCTCTGTTTGCCGTGATCTTCCTGGGCATGTTCTGGAAACGCTCAACAGGAAATGCGGCCTTCACTGGTCTTCTCGCAGGATTCTCCATCGCTCTGATCCATCATGGTCTTACTCAGCCCGAGGGCGCTACAACACTGGTCAAAGGAGGTTGGCTGGGCGTAGTCCATACTTATCCTGTGGAGATGGCACAGAACTTCTGGACCGCAATCTACGCCTTTACTACTTCAACAGTGCTTACTGTTGTTATCTCTCTGCTTTCAAAGCGCTGCAAAACGGATGAGGAGCTCAACGGACTTGTTTACTCGATGACTCCCAGACTAAGCGACGGCGATATCAGGTGGCACCAGAGACCATGGTTCCTTGCCACAGTTGTCGGCGTAATATGTATTGTGCTTACAATAATGTTCTGGTAACCTAAAATAAAGATATTATGTTAGATATAAGATTTCCAATAGGACTGATGTTCTCGATCTTCGGAGTTCTGATAACCATTTACGGTCTTGCCACATCAGGCAATGAGGCGATGTATGTCCGGTCGCTCGATGTAAATGTAAATCTCATTTCCGGAATATGTATGACTCTGTTCGGGGTGATAATGCTTCTTTTTTCCGAACCCGTCAGAAAAATCTTCAGGAAATGATCAACCATTACCTGATAGGATAAAAAAAAGGGTGCCATCGGGCACCTTTTTTTTATATGCTGTCTGAATAGAGCGAGCCCGGCAGCGACCGCAGATTATATCTTGATGCCATAGCTTCTCCATACGCTCCGGCGGACCTTATCGCAATTATATCACCGCGTTGCGTCTCGGGCAGTGAGATAAACTTGCCGAAAGTATCTGTTGTTTCACATACGGGACCGGCAACAGTATATTTCTTTACCGGGAGTTCTGATGTGAGGTTTTCAATCAGGTGAAAGGCATGATAGAGTGCCGGTCTGAGCAGTTCAGTCATACCGGCGTCGAGGATAACAAATGTCTCCGATGCCCCTTCCTTGACGAATAGAACGGAGGAGATGAGTGACCCGCAGGAGGCCGTGAGTGAACGGCCGAGTTCAAAGGATATGGAACTGCGTATCTTCCTGTCAAGGTGTGTGCTGAATACATTAAAATATTGTTCAAAGGGCGGGAGTGTTTCAGGTTCATTGTAATTTATTCCCAGGCCGCCTCCTACATTTATTACTTCAGGTTCAAGTCCCCTGTCAGTGAACCAGTCATAGATCTCGTTGACTCTTGTGCAGAGATTCCGGTAAGGGTTCAGGTCAGTGATCTGAGACCCAATATGAAAATGGATTCCCCTGAAGACAATGTTGTGAAGGCCCGACATCACTGTTACTACCTCTTCCAGTTCCGGTATTCTTATTCCGAATTTGTTCTCATCGGTGCCGGTGGTGATATGCCTTATTGTGTGGGCTTCAATATTCGGGTTAATACGGAGGGCAACAGGTGCCTTTTTCCCCATCCGGGCTGCGATCTCGTCTATCACCTTCAGCTCGGCAATTGACTCACAGTTGAAGCATTTTATGCCCAGCCTTAGTCCTGTTTCTATCTCCTGATCACTCTTCCCAACTCCCGCAAAGACAGTATCACCGGGTTGAAATCCGCAGTTCAGGGCATGTTCTATTTCATTGCCGCTGACACAGTCCGCTCCGAAGCCATACTCCGCAATAGTCTTCATTATTACAGGATTAAAGTTGGCTTTTAAAGCGTAATGAACTGTAAAACCTCTTGAGGAAGCCTCCCTTGATGCTATTGTGAGTGTTTCACGGAGGATATCCATATCATAATAGTAAAATGGGGTGCGGTGATTGCGCAGCCGGTTTGTAATCTCCTTTGTAAACGTCATGCTTCGGGAAATAAGTTCTTACTTAGTGATCTGAGCGCTTCTACCTTGTCGCTGGTATTAATGAGTATTGATACACTGTTATCACTGCCACCGTACGATATCATCTTTACAGGTATTGTGTTAAGAGCTTCAAAAATCTCAGGGGCTGATCCTACGCGGCTGGGACGGAAATCGCCCACAACGCATATTATCGTCTGGTCTTTCTCCACTTCAACGGTACCCAGTGTACCCAGTACCTTTACAATTTCATCAAGAAATGAGGTATCATCAACAGTTAGTGAGACTGATACTTCAGAGGTGGTGATCATATCAATTGGCGTTTTGAACGATTCAAAGACCTCAAATATTTTCCTCATGAAACCATATGCCATCAGCATCCTGTCTGACCTGATTCGTATAACAGTGATGTCGTCTTTTGCTGCAATTGCCTTGTAATCTTCATATGTTGATGTCGAGGTGATGAGAGTCCCCTCATCAGCAGGCTCCATCGTATTCTTCAATCTGACAGGTATTTTTTTTATCCTGGCCGGGTTGACACTTGAGGGGTGAAGGATTTTCGCCCCGAAGTATGCAAGCTCAGCTGCTTCGTCGAATGAGAGAGTTCTGATAACCGAGGTATTTTCAACATATCTGGGATCATTGTTGTGAAGACCGCTGATATCAGTCCAGATCTGGACCTCATCAGCTCCCAGGGCGGCACCTATGATTGTTGCACTGTAGTCGCTTCCACCTCTCCGCAGGTTATCTGTCTCTCCATATACATTGCGGCAGATATACCCCTGTGTTATTATTATGTTTTCATCAGCTGCGGAAGAGAGTTCGCGCCTGAGGTTTTCCCTGATATAGAAATAGTCAGGCTCTCCGTCCTTGTCTATGCGCATGAAACCTAGTGCCGGGATGATAGCTGAAGTTATTCCCTCTTCTGAAAGAAGAAAGTGCAGCATTGCAGTTGATAATAGCTCCCCGCGAGCAAGTATTCTTTTTTCGTTGTGCCTGCTGAATTCCCTGGAAAAGAGTTCGATGATAAAATTGAAGTGCTCATCAATCAGATCATGTGCCCTTTGTCCCCAGGTCGATGATGAGTAGAGTTCATCTGCTGTAAGGTGATATTGTGCCCTCAGCGCTTCTGTCATCTGTCCGGCGTCACGCTTCCTGTCATCCGAAAACAAGGCTGATATCTCAGCCAGGGTATTGGTGGTGCCAGCCATTGCTGACAGTACAACAATTTTTTGAGTGTCGTCATTGATCAGAGGTATCAGCGCCCTGAATCTTCCGGCACTCCCTACGGAGGTACCACCGAATTTGTAGATCTTCATTTCTTTTCAGTAAAAACAGCCGGCATCAGAGAATAAACCTGTGCTTCAGGCTGGGCAAATATAAATAAAAGTGAAATATTTCAGCACTTTTCGATAAAGTGCTCTGTTGATTTAAAAAAATCTTTATTTTTGCACGCGCGTTCCTTTAAGAATAGCCCAGATGGCGAAATTGGTAGACGCGCTAGTTTCAGGGACTAGTGTCAGCAATGATGTGCAGGTTCGAGTCCTGTTCTGGGCACTACAATAAAACTGCCTGCCCAGGTGGTGAAATTGGTAGACACGCCAGCTTGAGGGGCTGGTGCTCGCAAGGGTGTGCAAGTTCGAGTCTTGTCCTGGGCACAATAAAACATCCCGCTAACGCGGGATTTTTTATTTCTATCTCTCTATTATTGAATTATGGCATCGTAGGCAGCCTGTAGTATCGCCCCCCTGATGCTGAGATCAGATATATTGTTGTTTCTTCTTGTCGGATAGACACGGTTGCTCATGAACACATAGGTTATTTCAGCCTCCGGGTCGATCCAGACAAAAGTGCCAGTAAAACCTGAATGGCCGAAGCTGGCCGGTGAGGCTGATCTGGCCGGGTAGGTCTCCTCGGGCGGCAGGGTGTCATTTCCAAGCAATGGTTTGTCAAACCCGAGACCTCTCCGGTTATCATTTTCGGGGTACTGAACCGTTGTGTATTCCCTGAGCACATCTACATCAAGTATCCTTACACCTCCATATTCTCCACCCCTGCGATACATCTCCATGAGCTTCATAAGGTCATTGCCTGTGGCAAAGAGCCCGGCATGGCCTGAGACACCGCCAAGCATTGCTGCGTTTTCGTCATGGACAGTGCCCCTGATAAGCTGATGTCTGAAAAGTGAGTCATGCTCTGTTGGTACGATGCGATCCAGCGGATATTTCTCAAAAGGGTTGTAGGTGATGTTGAAGGCGCCAATAGGCCTGTAAATATTCTTTGTTGCGAACCTGTCAATTGTAGTGTCTGTCAGGCTCTCAACAATCTCTGCAGCCAGAATGAATGTCAGGTCAGAGTACCGGAATACCTTCGGGCCTGTCTTGCTGTCACGTATCTCCCTGAATATCTCCTTGGTATATCTTCTGTTAATGAACAGGGAGTCAGTAACCGGCAGTGCAAACTTGCGGTTCTCTATGCCACTGTAGATACCTTCCTTGAAGCTTCCGTCTTCATTGACTGTATTGCGCCAGAAGGGTATAAAGGGTATCAGTCCTGACTGATGCGCAAGCATCTCACGCATAATCATGTCTCCCTTGTCAGAGTGTCTGTACCAGGGGAGGTAGTAGCCGAGGGTTTTGTCAGGGTCAAACAGACCGCGTGAATCAAGGAGCATAAGTGATGCTGTGCCTGCCGAGACCTTTGTTACCGAGGCGAGATCCCACAGATCAGATTCACTGACAGCCTCGGTGCTGTCATAGAAGTGGAATCCGTAACATTTATTGAAAATAACAATTCCTTTTCTGGCAATCAGTACATGGCATCCGGGGAATGCAAGTGAATCAACACCTGCCCTGACAATAGAATCTACCCTGCTTGTCAGTGAGACAGAAGAGATACCCGCATTCTCAGGGAATCCGTACTGCAGCCTTAGGTTTCCTGCAGTCTTGATACCCAGACCTTCAGGGTAAAATTCATTTATTGTCACCGGCAGCCTTCCCGAGGCACCCAGCGCACCAAAAATGACCTGCACGGCCACCTGCTGAGTGTAATTGTTATTCTGGTATGCCATGAGCAGAGCTGACGGCCTGGGTTTCATATCAAGCTTCGCCAGTCCGTATGGATTTCCAAACCAGATGATTGCCGATCTCTCCATAGCTGCAAGCCGGTTGTATACATTCTTCAGCTCATTATTGACCCAGGATGAGGATGATATCCTCTGGTCAGGCCCGCAGATACCTGCAATCACAATATCATAATCCTTGAGTTTCGAAAAGACATATTCTGCTGACTGGCTATTAGCCGGATCGATGAAGTAATGATCAGCATTCGTGTACCTGTCAGTCATTTTCTGGAACTCTGCTGGTGCAAGCCGGTTTACGGCAACTGTTGCAATGCGCACTTTATCAAGGCGTCCTATCGGTATAAGATTATTATTGTTTTCAATAAGAGTCATGGCACCGGCATAGAGATCCCTAATCAGAGCAGGATGAGATGAAGCGTCAATGCAATTCTGTGGTCTCATTGAGGATTCTCTCAATTTTTCATCTGATAACCACACTTTTACTGCGATAAGTTTACGGCACCTTGCCCGTATTTCTTCTTCATCTATTTCTCCTTTCTCAATTCTTGAAGCAATTTCGTCAATTGCTTTTACCGGATCGGGAGAGTACTCAATAATGTCGTTTCCGGCAATGAGCGCTTCTGCCTCAGCGATTCCCGCCGGGTAGGTCATCGTTGCACCTGCCATGTTCATGGCATCAGTAAGGACAAGCCCTTTGAACCCTGCCTCGTTTTTCAATATACCCGTGATTACCTTCTTTGAAAAGGTAGAGGGCAGCCTGGGCGTGGGGTCAATATCAGGAACATTAATGTGAGCAGTCATTACAGCTCCTACTCCCGCTTCGGCAAGACGGTAAAAAGGAACCAGTTCAACTGAATCAAATCTCTGACGGTTACCTCTGATGACAGGCAGCCCCGTATGTGAGTCAATATCAGTATCCCCATGACCGGGAAAATGCTTGGCACATGCTATGATACCGTTATCCTGCATACCTTTCATATACATGACAGCTTTCCGGGCTACTTTTTCCGGATCTTCACCAAATGATCGGTAGTTTATCACAGGATTAAGAGGATTGTTATTTACGTCTGCTACCGGGGCCAGGTTCAGGTTAATCCCAATTGAGCGACACTGTTGGGCAACGGCGGCACCCATCCGATAGATGAGGGAATCATTCTGAACCGCACCGAGTGTCATCTGATACGGGAAATCCTCAACCTCATTGAGTCTCATACCCGTACCCCATTCAGCATCCATAACAAAAATAAGGGGCAGCTTCGAAA
>JALOMO010000150.1 GCA_025455395.1 Bacteroidales bacterium | reverse complement strand
GTCGTCTGTGAACTCTATCTCCGGACCGGAGATCGGCGCCTCGAGGCATGCGGCGCCGGGATCGTTTCCGGCGAGCATATTGGCGAGCCGCAGCGAGAAGGGGTCCATGGCCCCGGCCACGGGCATACCATAACGCTGGCAGCCGTACCTTCCGGCATCCTGCACCGTGGTGAACAAACCTGCTGAGTGAACGACTACCGATGGCATCATCAGGTGATTTTTGTTCGTCTGACAGTATACCTGTCGCTGCTTACCTCAGTGAGGATGCTTTTATACTCCTCTTCCGTCACCGGGAAGAATTTAACATAGTCACCTGCACTGAACAGGAACGGGGATTTCTTCTGCGGATCAAAGAGTCTCAGGGGTGTTCTTCCTATCAGCTGCCATCCGCCGGGACTCTCTATCGGGTAGATGCCTGTCTGGTTACCGGCGATGCCCACTGCTCCGGCCGGTATCTTCATCCGCGGTGTCTCTCTCCGGGGTGTGGCGATGCGGGGGTCCATCCCCCCGAGATAGCAGAAGCCGGGGGTGAAGCCAAGCATGTAGACCAGGCAGGCGGCAGAGCAATGGATTTCGACAGCTTCTTCAGGAGACATCGTATTGATATCTGCAACGTATTGCAGGTCAGGGCCGTATTCGCCTCCGTAGATCACGGGGACGTGTACTGCAGATGGCTCAGGCAGTTCCACCCTTTCGACACCTGCTTCGCACGCCCGGAGATCACCGATCATCTGTTTGTACCCTGCCACTGTCGGGTCATAGCATACCATTATCTCGTTGTATGACGGGATAATATCGGTGACACCGGTGATCTCCGCCTCATCTATCTTTTTCACCAGCCTGCGGACGATAATGTGTATCTCTTCGGAGATGACATCACCTGCTTTGATAATGAAAGCCGAGTCGCCGGAGGGAATGTACCTGATCATCTGATTATCTGTTCAGGGGGGGCTTAAGTTCTATTCCCTCCGCCCTCAGGGCTGAGGTAAGTCTCCTCACAAATTCCGGAGCCGATTCATTATCGCCGTGTATGCATACGGTGTCGGCATCGACAGGGACTATCTTGCCTGAAACTGTCATCACTGTTTTTTCGGTAATCATCCTTATCACTCTTTGAATCATGAGTGTGGTATCATGAATCACAGCGCCTGGCAGGTCTCTTGAGACCAGGGTACCGTCGTCATTGTATTGTCTGTCGGCAAAGACCTCAGAAGCGCAGGCTATACCTGTCTCCCTGGCAGCCCTGATAATCTGTGATCCCGAGAGTCCGACGAGCACCAGTGAGCTGTCGAGCTCCTTCATTGCCCGGGCGATTATCAATGACAGTTCAAAGTCAGTTGCTGCGGAGTTATACAGTGCTCCGTGAGGCTTCACGTGCATCATACGTGTCCCTGCGGCCTCTGCCATCCCTTTGAGGGCAGCTGCCTGGTACAGAATCATTGCCCGCAGCTCGTCTCTGCCCATCGCCATCTTCCTCCGTCCGAATCCTTCGCGGTCGGGGTATCCGGGGTGAGCGCCGACGGCTACATTATGTGTTATGGCAGACCTTATTGTCTTCTCCATCGTCAGGGGGTCACCTGCATGGAATCCGCATGCAATGTTTGCAGAGGTGATGAAGGGCATCACTGCCTCGTCGCTTCCGCTTATTGTGGAGCCCTCACCAAGGTCACAGTTTATGTCGATACAGAATGCCATATTGTATCAAATTATTCCGATTACGTGAAGTATGCTTCTCAGTCCCAGTCCAAGAGCAACCAGCACCACGATGATACCTGCAATATTTGAGAGAAGGGTGTTTGTATTATCACCCATTATCTTTCTGCTGTTCATCACGGTGAGGAGGTAGATGGCTATCACAGGCAGGAGAATCCCGTTTGCGGCCTGGGCGAACAGTATTACCTCGAGTGGTCTGAACCCCAGCATCGAGAAGAGTGTGCCTGTCAGGAGGATGAACATCCACACGATACGGAACCGCCATGAGGCCAGGTCTCTCTTCCATCCGAATATTCCGGCGGTGGCGTATGCTGCTGCCAGTGGTGCGGTGATGGATGATGATATCCCTGCGGCGAAGAGGCCTATGCTGATTACATATCTGGCCCAATGTCCGAGGAGTGGCTCGAGCTGCACGGCAAAACCCGACGCATCGGTAATGGTATTTCCTGTTCCGAAAAAAGCCACGGCAGATGTCACCACGATGGCCATGGATATCAGTCCGCCCAGTATCACTGAGACGGAGATGTCAGTCCGCGCCTCACCGAGGCCTGAGGCGTCCTTCCATCGTTCCTGCACCGCGGAGGCGTGGAGGAAGAGGTTATAGGGCACCACAGTGGTCCCTATCAGTCCGACGAGTGTGAGAATCGACCCTGAAGGAATATCCGGGACAAACATCCCTTTGAATATTTCCTTCAGGTGCGGTGAGATAATAACTGCAGTGGTAAGGAAGGTGAGGCTCATGAGTATCACCAGTCCGATCAGCACTCTTTCAATCAGTTTATAGCTGCCGGCCAGCAGCAGCAGGAATGCAGCTGTGGCGGTAAGGGAGACCCAGAACCGCAACGGCAGTATCTCATCGCCGAAGAGAGCGTGAAGCCCTATTGACGCTCCGAGGATGTTGCCTGTCTGGAAGGCGGCGTTGCCGATGGTGATGGCTGAGACCACCAGTATAACTGTGATTAACCTTGATGCCGGTGTGCTGAATTGTGTGCGCAGCGCCTCGCCCAGCCCGTGACGCGTTATTATGCCGAGCCGAGCCGACATCTCCTGCAGTATTATGGTCGCCACAACGGAGAATGTAAGACCCCACAGAAGCGCATACCCAAACTGTGCTCCGGCGAGTGAGCAGGTGGTGATGGTTCCCGGGCCGATGAAGGCTGCAGTGACGAGGGCCCCGGGACCGGGACGGAACGGGGAGCGCCTGGCAGGTTTCTGCATAGGGGTGAAGTTGAGGGATAAATATACGGAAAAAAGGAACAGGCAATAGGTAATAGGCATGAGGCATCAGGCAATAGGCAATAGTGATTTGAGATTGTCTGAGCAATGATATTGGAAAAGAGCGGGGAATAGATTTAATTTGAGGATCGGAAAACCTAATCAAAATCATAACCATGAAAGAACTTGTACGTTGTAAGCCCTGCGGCTATGTGATGGAAGCAGGCAAGCTGAAAGATGTATGTCCGGCATGCGGCATGCCTGCAAAGGCGTTTGAACCATACAGGGAGAGAGTGGCGCTCAACAGGCTCTTTGTTTTGAGTCTTGACATGCATCCCATTGCAATCCACCTCTCGCAGACCTTTGTGATTCTGATCCCGCTGATGATGTTTTCAACCATGTTGTTTCCGGACTTCAACCGTGATATCTTCACAAATGTTCTGCAGTTCTCAATCTATGTCTTTCCTTTGACGCTTATAGCAGCTATTATCACCGGAGTGATTGACGGGCTGTTCCGCTTCAAGACACTGACACCGCCTATCCTGAGACTTAAGATCATACTCAGCTCCATAATAATTGTTCTTTCTGGCACCATGTTCTTCGTTGCGAAGGATGGCAACTATGGTCTTTTTACAATCATACTCAGCCTGGGGTGTCTCTTCTGTGCGGTGAGACTGGGTCTCCTTGGAAAGCATCTGATAGATGTGATTCTTCCAGGTTCATACCCGATGAAGAAGGCGAAGGCGGCAGCTGTTGCCAAGTGATTATAATACAGATACTTAGTATTGGGTAATCGGTATTCGGTAATCTGTAATCGGGGGGGCCGGATATTGATTGACATATAGCTATTATCCTCACTGAGCCTTGACTTTGGGCGAAAAAATCCGTATCTTCGGGGTCTGAATTCCGGTAGTTTGCCACCGACGGCGCTCGCACGCGATTTCAGATGGGATTATGGAAACAGAGGACAAAAAAACCGCGAGACCTGAATGGATAGGCATCATATCAAAATACAACAAACCTGATCATCTCAGAAGCTGGTGGCAGGTAATAAATTCTGTCGGTCCGTATCTGTTGTTATGGTACCTGATGGTCAGGTCACTGGAGGTATCATACTGGCTTACCCTCGCACTGGCGGTCCTGGCAGCCGGGTTTCTTGTACGGACATTCATCATCTTTCATGACTGCGGCCACGGGTCGTTCTTCCGCACAAAGCGGCTGAACACAATAGTAGGTATTTTCACCGGGCTGCTGGTCTTCACCCCGTATCACAGGTGGCACCGTGATCATCATATACACCACCAGACGGTAGGCAATCTTGATAAACGTGGGATAGGGGATGTTAAAACGCTGACTGTCACAGAGTATGAGAATCTTTCGAAATGGCAGCGTTTTGTCTATCGCCTCTACAGGCATCCGTTGTTTCTTATCGGAGTGGCCCCTATATTGCTGTTTGTGGTGCTGTTCCGCTTTACCAAGAGTTACATGACAACGCGTGAAAAGATGTATGTCCACCTGACCAACCTTGCTCTTGCGGTGATGATAGCCCTTGCAGTGTGGGCGATAGGGTGGAAGGCATACCTGATGATACAGCTGCCGGTGCTTTATGTCGCTACGGTTCACGGCGTGTGGCTCTTTTATGTCCAGCACCAGTTCAGGCATGTCATATGGACCGACTCCGGGAACTGGGATTATAAGACGATGGCCCTCAACGGCAGTTCACTCTTCCGTCTCCCGGGGCTGCTGAACTGGTTCACAGGTAACATAGGGTATCACCATATTCATCACCTTAGTCCCGCCATCCCGAATTATAACCTGAAGAGATGCCATCAGGAGAATGAGCTCTTCAGGGAGGTCAAACCGATAACGTTCATGTCAGCCTTTGACACGCTTATGCTGAGGTTATGGGATGAGAAGCGGGAGAGGCTGATCAGTTTCAGGGAGCGCTACAGGGTAGCCCGAAATTAATTATCAGTACTCATCGATCGGTTTTATCCGTTCCTGACAGCCCAGGAAGCTAGTGCTGTCTCCCTGTATTCAAATATCTCATTCAGCTTCCTGCGGATGAGGAGTGAGTTGGCGACGGCGCCCAGGAAGCCAAGAGGAGGGCTATATGATACAATGTCGGTCATGAGTACCCCTCCGTCAGCCGGTTCCAGGAGATGCTGATGGTGCCACATGGCATACGGTCCAATCCTCTGCTCGTCAACAAAGTACTTCATCTCCTCCACATGGGTAATCTCGGTGACCCACGTGGTACTGAAACCGGAAAAAGGAGAGACCCTGTATCTGATGATCATTCCTTCATACATCTTTTCAGGAAGAGCGGGCGAAAGGATGTCAAATCCCATATATGGAGGTGTTATCTTTTTGAGGTTTGCAGGTGATGAGATGAAGTCCCAAACCTTTTCAGGAGCCACAGGGATGAATTGTCTTTTATTTAACTGGTAGAACGCCATAAAAAAATGATTACAGATCATAAACATACTTCTGATTAACTTGTTCGCCGTACAATCTAATGCAGTCAGAATCAACAGGATTTGTGATTAGTGAAAATTATGATTACCTTTGCAGCGATTTAAGCATAAGTTAGATCTGTATAGTCAGCATATCTCTCTCAGAGTCAGTCTCCAGGAGGTTCTTTCTACAATCACTAGTTTACGCTGAACAATTTTTCGCCAAAGGAACATAGCCACTTTGAACAGATATATGGTTAATGATTTTTTCAGCGGC
>JALOMO010000062.1 GCA_025455395.1 Bacteroidales bacterium | reverse complement strand
AGAATTCAATCCTGCTTTCGTTAAATCATATCGCCTGGTAGGCTACGAGAACAGGATACTGAACGACGAGGATTTCAATGACGATACAAAGGATGCCGGAGAGATGGGAGCAGGACATACAGTCACCGCTCTCTACGAGATCGTTCCGGCTGGTTCTGATGAGATAATGCCTTTTGTTGATCCGCTGCGCTATCAGAATGATGAGAAATTAATTGAAGGTCGCGGGCCAATGCGCAATGCACCAAAGGAATTGTGTAATATCAAACTAAGGTATAAGCAACCTGACGGACTGACAAGCAGGATGTTCAGCAAAACAGTAGGAACAGGAGCAAAAAGTATCAGCGAAACCACTGACCGCTTCAGGTTCTCCGCCTCTGTTGCCTCCTTCGGGATGATCCTGCGGAACAGTCAGTACAAGGGTTCTGCTACCCTTAGTGATGTTGTCGCCCTGGCATCAGGCTCACGGGGTGCTGATCCCGATGGCTACAAGGCAGAATTCATAAGGCTGGTGCAGAGTACTAAATGAGTGTTAAAGTGGCATGGGGGTAAGGTGGTAAGGTTGGCTCCTTATCACCTTTCCACCTTTCCACCTTTCCACCTTTCCACCTTCTCACTTTATCACTTTATCACTTTATAACTTCATCACTTCATCATCCTCCTCATCCTCCCCACCAGCTCCATTTCCGAATTAAGGTAATTGACCGTCTGTGACCAGTCTCCCGGCATGGCCAAGTACCTGGTCAGTTCCTCATTTAGTGCTCTGGCGCAGTTATCAAGTGCCTTGGCAGCCTCTGTGTCACGACCCATTCTCACCAGCAGCAGGGCTTCCTGCCTGTATGCTCCGGCCGGAGCTGTCTCACCCGGCACCATGGCCCTGCGAACCATCTCCAGCGCCTCCTCATTTTTCGCCGGCGTATCATAAAGGCGCATCATTGCCTCTGACATCAGGACATAATCATTGAACGAAATCTCACCCGACTCAATGTTTCTTTGAAGAAGCCACTGGCAGAGCAGATAGTGCGACCGGTAATATGCCTTGTATGCATTATGCGAGATGACAGGAGCTATAATGCTTTCATAATCAGGGGCGTGAAAGCCGGTATTCATCCCTGCACCAATGCGAGACCCTGCTCCCGGGAACTGCCCGGTGCGCGAAACAATGGAGTAGTTCCCCATCAGCTCCCCGTAGCTTCTGACCTTACTCAGTGCAACAGACAATGCAGAGGGATCCCTGCCTAGCATCTTCAGTAACCCCCTGGCGGAAGCATCAGCATCAATCTCCTGCTGAAGGTCATATCTGATAACACTTCCTAACGATGGCGTTCTTCCATTTATCAGTATGGTGCTGTAATTCAGCATATGATGGTCAAGTGCAAAATGAGCAACCTCCTGCGCCATAAGTGCAAGTAACTCTTCCTCAGAGTTTACAACGGTGATCAGACCCGTTGTAAGAATCATCGTACCGTCAGGCCCAACCCAGGCATCAGGTATTATGTCAGATATTATGCGCAGGCTTAACACCCCGGGTCTTCCGTCAGTAGGACGTATCGGATAGACCTTTCTCAGCAGGGCATAGAGTCTTGTCTCAAGATAACTGTCAATATAAAACAATCCGTTACTCTCTGCCTTGCTGAGGTAATCTGCCATCTCATCTTCGAGCGACTTGCGTATGTCATACTCGAATCCAGAGCGGAACAGATTGTCATACAGCTTCGACTTCAGACACTCAGCCTGCCAGAACTGGTCTAAATCTTTCGGAAAAAATTCAACGCCCTTTAGATATCCCCAGCTAATCTCAACATTCATACGGTTCGATTCGTTCCTCGCCACCAGCATCGATCCGTTGGAGCTCACATCTCTGGTCACATACAAAAAAGTAAGATCAGTGCCTGACTTCTCATGCCTCCCTGCAACCGAAAGGCTTATCTGGCCATAGGCCATCGCAGCTGTAAAGACCAGGATTACTGACAGCAGATTTCGTTTCTTCATTGGTAGGGGATTTTACTGAGTCCAAGCCACAAAAAACAGGCCACAACCGCACAACCGCACAACAATAAAAAAGGGGCCACACTTCCTGTATGAACCCTCTGCTTATCAATCACTACTTACTACTGTTCAGATTTGTCATGAAGGCTACCTGACGTAATCTCCTTGTTTCTGTTTTACTCTGTCATTCTCTCATCTGACGGGTCTACGGGAAGATAACTTTATGTGTTGTAACCATGCCCTTGTTTATTAATCTCACTAAATATAACCCTCTTGAAGACAAAGGCATAGATATGATATTCAGGTCACCTTCATTGAGACGTGTCTCTATGACCTTTTGCCCCTGCAGATTATATATAATACAACTGGCGTTTTCACTGATATTCCCTTTTATTATTACATCGCTACCTGATCTCCATATGCGCAGATCATTACCTGTATCATCAGGCAATGGTTGCACAGCTGTTGGTGAACTTACTGATGCGTGTAAGTAAAACCTCCCGGTACCGTATGTCTCGGGGTAAATGTTTACTGTGTATGTTCCCGAACTTAGGTTTGTGAAATTACCCGTTGCACGGTCTTCCAGCCAGAACCTGTAATTATTCAGTGGTTCAATAACGGCTGAGAATGTAACCTCCCCTCCTTTTTTGAAGTCAACACCAAGAGGGATGATTACCGTATCAGCCCCGGCTACCGGAAGTGCCTGACGCGTGTAATTCACCCCGTTATCAAACGGCATTGAAGTGTATAACGCAATATCAGAATTAGAACTCATGAGGCCGATATCGTATCCGGGATCAAGCTCTGTTGACATCTCTTCATTATAGACTATCGTCGTCTTTTTTGTATCAGTGCCACTCCTTGCAGTAAGCTGTAATCCAGGCCACCGCCCTGATACTTTGGTCGACTTGAGCATCGGAACATCCCTGTCATGCCCCTGCATGCTTCTTGAAAAAGTGAATGTTGAGAGGTCATTCATCGCAAGGACGAAGAAACCCTGTCCGGCCTGGATATAATCCTCGTCCAGATCTGTGCCATCAGGCCAGCCTGTACTGTTGGAGACATAATAATATGTTCCCGTGGTACCATCATAAAGATAAAGCGCTACATAATTCGGATCAAAATTATTATCTGCCGGGGTGGAGCTGTAGTTTGCATCTATAAATGCTGAAACCTCCATTGCAGAGGTAAATGGATTACCCAGCATGTTCCACCCGCCACCTCCATAGTTGCTGAGGCTCCTCACTACCCCGGAATGACCTGTTGCATCTGTGAAGGTACGGCTGTCATAATTCTCCTCTGTACCGTCAATGACGTCATTATAGGGAGAGGTGGCATCTATTACCAGGTCTGAAGTCACAAGTGAGCCGGTAAAGGTTATATTACCGTCACTTGATGAAGTCTGATCAACATTATACGCCCGGCCGCTGGCAAGGGAAGTAATAGCTATTGTGGCCCAGTTACCTGTAACCTCGTCCCAGAGCCAAACGTCCGTTATCTTGCCGCTATTGACCTCTGTGTTTGCTGTTACAGGTGATGAAAAGAAATGAAGATCCCCTGCATTCGTCTCAGTACGCAGCTGACGGCCGAATGATACTGATGAGCCTTCATCCTGAACTATATTTCCTGTAACAATCATTGAGCCGTTAACATCAAGTGCTGTGGAACTTATTGTTATCTTTCCGCTATGGTTTAAATTATTTACTGTGAGCTCGTTAGTGCCGACACCAAGTGTCCCGCCAATATTAAGAGAGCCGTCCACTATAACAGGATTTGTTGTGGTAACAGTTGATCCGGCTGCTATGGTAACATTTCCGGAAATGGCAACAGTCGGCAATCCGCTACCAGTAACCTGGGCTCCGGACCCGTTGTAGGTATAGTTCGCGCCTGAATCAAATGTTCGTGTTCCGGTCACCTGTACGTTGCCTGTCGCACCAGTAGAACTTATACCGACAGGAGATGTTATACCCAGAGTGGCCCCTGATGACAGGGTGAAAGTACCAGTGCTGCCAGTGAAGTAAGAAGGTGAAGCACCTGATCCCATCTGAAGAGTTGCGCCGCTGCTGACCGTGATGTTGATGTTGTTTGACAATGTGCCTCCGGAGGTATAGAACTGCTCCCCGGGTCCCCTGAAGATGATTGCACCGGTGCCTGCGCTGGCATCGGTAATAGTGCCAGCGGTATGGGTAAAGTCGCCTGAGACATCTATAATACCCGTTACACCGCTTGAATTGGTAAGCCTCAGCGTGCCACCCGTCATTGTGAAGTCATCGCGAACTCTTAGAGTGTTGGTACCTGACTGTGTAAGACGATAGTCTCCTGCGGACATGATGAAATTACCATATGTCACTGACCCGCCGGGTCTGAAACGACCCGTTGGCCCTGTACTGGCCATGGTAAAAGTACCATTCACCAGGGAAAAGTTATTGCTGAAAAAGACATTCACGGTCTGAGCAGTGCAGTTCCATGTGAAGTTGCCGAAAGCCTGATTGAAGGTAGTGACCACAGGGGCAGTACCTGCAATGCCGGTGATAAGGCAGAGAGAGCTTATATCCCATGTAGCCAATGGCACAGACCCACCATTTACATTATGCTCATAGATACTGCCACTGTTGAACCTTATGACGGCGTTAGACCCTCCTTTCGTAAATGAACCGGCAGCCCCTGCCTGGTTATTATCACGCGTAACCATTAGCTTACCCGATATATTGACCTGGAGCCCTGATGTGTTTGTAGTTGTAAGTGTCAGCGTACGGTCTGTTGTCGCATCCCTGCCGGAAACAGTAAGTGTTGAGCCTGAGGCGACAGAAATTGCATCATTGGCGGCTGCACTTACAGTTAATGTTGAGCTGCTGCCTGTTGACGGACGTAAGGTGATATTCGTGTTACCCGTTACCTGCAACCTGCCAATTGTCTGACTTGGGACATCATTAATAATTATTGTGCTGCCATTGTTGAAAACCAGAATGTCATTCGTGGCAGGAGTAGTGCGGTCCGGCGTCCAGTTGGCTGCTGTAGTCCACAATGTACCGCTGCTGCCATCCCATGTATAGGTAGTCTGACCACATAACCCAAATGGGACAAAAACAAGGATGAATAAGAACAGCGCGATATTAAACAGCTTCCTTTTGCGAGCAGAGACTCCTTCTTTTATTCTGATGTTCGGCAATGCTTTGTTTGAAGTTGATACTTGCATAAAATGATAGTAAATTATTCGGCCCGCAATAAATAACTTTAAAACTAAAAACAGAACAAAAAATCTTTTGAATATTTTAACATCCGGATATTATTATTCACATACCTGAGCCTAAGGGCAGAAATATGTTTATCAGGTAACTCAACCACCATAAAAGGGCTGAGCCATAATACCCAACTCTTCCAGTGTAACCGCATAACCGTCCCGACGCTACGGTCGGGACCTCCGCTTCGCTCCGACATAACTGCAAAACAAAAAGGGGCCATACTCCCGCATGACCCCAATCCTTACTTCTTACTACCTACTTCCTACTCAACATCATCTGCGTAAGTCTTCTTCCTGTAGAACTTCGAAATATCAAACCATAAATCCTTTTCGACACCCTCTTTAGTCTTGATTCTGACGACATCATAAGGGATTCCGTTTTTTTCAGTGACTACCTGGCTCATAATGTTTGATCCCGCATATGCACGGTCAATATAGAGATATTCTGACCTGACAGAGCCTGCGATCACTGCCTTCTCGGCAGATGATCCGTCGCGCCCGCCTGTGTCATTGATACTGGTCATGCTGCACCCGGCAAGCATAAGCACCAATGTCATTAGAATGATTACATTTCTTTTCATGATAGTTTATTGTTTATCGTTTATGGTTTCTCGTTAAACCCCAGAACTATATTTTTCTCACGCCTCTACGGTCTATGCTCATATCTCTACGCTTTGTAAATACCATTCATATAATGTCCTTTTGCGTATCTTAAGAGAAGCACCATCCTGCACAGTTGATCCATTTGTAAGAACAATTTTCGACATCCCGGTTTTTCTGTAAATTTAACAATAATAAGGATGGAACAGGATTGGTTTTGAACTAAAGAAATGTCATAGTTTAAGACAGAGTAACACTGCTGCGGCTGCCTCTTCAAAGAATGCCACATGCCCTGAATGAAGCATATCAAAACAACCGATGACAAAGAGTTTCCTGGGCATCTTTACATTATCTTAAATTTTTCGGTTAATAGGTGAGTTATCTTCCTGTAGCTGAAATACGTTCTGATGCTATTCAAGTACGATAGTCTCCGAATCAATGGCCCAGGCAGCAAAATAACCCAACGCACCATTGTTAATGTTTGATTCAGGATTATATGGCGTCGGAGGTATTACCCTGCTCTTCCAGTAAAGAACATCGTTCAACTGAATAAAATAATTATACACATATTTATCAACGGAGCAAACCTGAACATCAACCTCTCCTCCCTGATCAAATACACTCTGAGAATAGCTGATAATATTATTGGTGACATTGTTAATAACTCCCTGATTGGCTGTTTTTTCAGTTAGTAAGTAATAGCTATTCTCCAACATTTTGCCGTCTCTGATAAATTTGATAATATAGTAATTATCCATGTCAGGATTATCAGTGAATTCACAATTAATAGTGAATACAAGCTCCCCGTTGGGGTTTAATATTGTCTGAGAATCATCTTTGACAAAACTTACTGAAATAATTTCTGTTTCCAAAGGTAAATAGGACATGCCCTCATAAAGAACCGTATTATGCAATATTTCAAGTTTATAACTTTTCTCTTCAATGCCAATTATGTCATCTCCTTTATAATAACCATTACCGATATAAGTTAATTCCTCCGATGACTCTCCGTCACTGATCGTTATTGTGGCATCTTCATAAAAATAAGGTTCATCTGATGAAAAATAACTGGTAGTTCCTGTCAGGCGGACAAGACTTACTGAGTCTTTACAGACTATGGCTTCAACAACAAAAGCTGGATTAGAGGAGTTGAGATCGACAACAATCACCTCCTCACAAGAAATAAGAAGAGTAATTATGATAAGCGTGAGCGATAAGTATAAATGCCTGATCATTGTCCTAAAACTTGAATTTATACGTTATTGACGGCACTATACCAAAGAGACTAAGCCTTACTGCTTCCGTTGTTCCGGTAACTGTTTTGCTCTCCCGGAAACTAATTATGTAGGCATTGTGCCTGTTGTAAAGGTTATAAACAGAAAAATCCCATTCTGATTCATACTTTTTTCGCTCTTTCCCCTTTAAAGTGATACTTAGATCCAGGCGGTGATATGATGGCATCCGGTAACCATTTCGTTCCGTATAATACGGCACCGGAATATTATCAATTACATATTTCCCGCTTGGGAAAGTAACGGCATTTCCTGTAGCATAGGTCCAAACGGCTGAAAGTGTCAATCGTTTTCCTGGCTCATACATTGTAACCACGGAAATATCATGGGTTTTATCATATTTCATGGGATACCAGGAGAAATCGTTTATCCCTTCTATTTTGCTCTCTGTTCTTGAAAGAGTATAACTTATCCAGCCTGTTAATTGTCCATACTTTTTCTTTATGAAAAACTCGAGTCCATAGCTTCTTCCTTTTCCCGTTAATATCTGTGATTCTCCATGCTCATCGAAGACTATCTCAGCTCCATCTTCATAATCAACATTGTTGATAATGTTTTTATAATAGATTTCAACAGAAGTCTCAATACCATTATCAAGGAAATTTCTGAACAGACCTGCAGAAACCTGGTCCACCAACAACGGTTTTAAATTATTGCTGCTTGGCATCCATATATCTGTAGGCGAACCTGCAGTGGCGTTTGACAATAAGTGCAGATACTGTGCCATCCTGTTATAGGAAAGCTTAATGGAACTTCTATCGTTCAGAATAAAATTTAATGAAAGCCGTGGTTCAAGTCCAAAATAGGGATAAGCGAATTTGCCTGAGTGATAATAAGTTGAGTCAACCGGGGTATTTTCTTTATTATATTCATAGAACCAGCCCGGCCCTGTTTGACTAAAAGCCGAGAATCTTAGTCCGTAATTTGCATTTATATTCGATGAAATCTTCTGTTCGCTTTGTATATATATACTGCTTTCAAAGGCTTGTTTTTCACTTAGGGCAACCTCGTAGTTCATACTGTTGTCAGTAGTAATTTCACCAGGGCTGAACCGATGATAGGTAATATGCGTGCCGAACTTTAAAGTGTGGTTTGGATCAATGTACCAGGTAATATCCTCCTTGACGGTAAGGTCTGCAATCCCTGACTTAAGTCTCATTTTCATTAAACCGAAAATGAAGCCATAATCATAATGGCTGTAAATTATGGAAGATTTGGAAAATAGCCTGTCACTGAATAGATGATTCCATCTGAATGTCCCGGTGGTGTTGCCCCATCTTGTACCCAGATCATTGCCTAACTCAAAAACATCCTTGCCAAAATACCCTGAAAGAAATAGCCTGTTTTTATCATTGATCGTATAGTTGAGTTTTGCATTTAAATCGTAAAAATAAAACTGCATGTCATCTCTGATCAGATTATCAGGAAATAACAGTTTAGCCACGAGATCGCCGTAGGTTCTTCTGCCTGACATAATAAACGACATCTTATCTTTAATAATGGGGCCTTCAATGCTCAGACGTGAGGATATTAATCCTATCCCTCCCGTGCTGCTGAACGACTTACTGTTCCCATTATTCATAGTAATATCCAGCACTGAAGACGCCCTGCCACCATAGCTGGCGGGTATGCCTCCCTTATAGACTGTTACATCCTTTATTGCATCCGTGTTAAAGACTGAAAAGAAACCCATCAGGTGAGATGAACTGTAAACCGGGGCTTCATCAAGAAGTATCAGGTTTTGACCCATTGATCCACCACGGACATTATATCCGGTGTTGCCTTCTGATGAACTGCTTATGCCTGGAAGTAATTGTATTGTTTTTAAGATGTCTCTCTCACCAAAAATTACAGGGATTCTATTAACATCCTTCATATTAAGTCTTTCGACACCCAATTCAGCTGAAGTAATCCTTTTATCATCTCTTTCGGTGGATATCACCACCTCGTCCAGAACCATCACTGAAGGAGTGATTTCAATGTTTACTACAAGGCTTTTACTTAATTCCAGTTCAACCACCTTATTTTCGTAACCTATGTAGCTATATTCTATTTTATAATTACCTGCAGGCAATGAGAGCGAATAAAAGCCATATGAGTTAGTTGCAGCACCCTTGGCGAGCTCAGCCACTATTACTGTCGCACCAATCAGGTCTTCTCCTGTTTCTGAATCAGTTATTTTTCCACTAAGAGTAAATGTTTCCTGACTCATTGCTATTACCGGAAAAAATGCCAGGAAAACAAGCCAACTTTTCATCCTGAGATATTAAGAGTAATCCATTGTTACGAAATCGTCATCCCAGCCCCACTGCTTCTGCCAATCACCTCTCAAATGCCTTCGTTAAAACTTCGGCTTACAAAGTCAGACCGCATGACCATTTATAATTTAATTACTGTGTCAAACCACCTTGTAACAGACTCCCTGTGAGTGACAAATACGATAGTAATCTTCTCCTTCAGTCTGGCCAGCACCTCCATAATCATTGCTTCATTCTCAGCATCGAGAGACGAAGTGGCCTCATCGAGAAGCAATAAAGAAGGCTTGCGCAGCAGTACCCTCGCCAGTGCCAGCCGCTGGCATTCGCCGCCGGAGAAAGCAAAATGGTAGTTAACAATAAATGCATCAAGCCCCTTCCTGAAACGGTTCACCAGGTGAAGAGCATTAACCTGCCCCAGCACATCCGATATCTCGTCATCGCTGATCTCTCCACCGCTGTCCCACACCATGTTCTCGCGCAGTGTGCCGTCGATGAAGAACGAATCCTGTGGAAGGTAGCCGATGCCGCTTTTCCATGATGACAGCAGCTCTTCGTTCAGCTCCTGTCCGTCGATATACATCTTTCCTGATCCGGGTCTTTGCAGTCCGGCTATAAGATCTATCAGCGTCGTCTTTCCTCGCCCTGACACGCCAGTGATGCCTGTGATGCTGTTTGCTTTTATTATTGCATTGAATCCCTCAAACAGTCTGTCCCCATCCGGATATGAAAAACTGATGCTTTCAAGCCTGATCTCCCTCCTGACCTTAACCTTAACCTCAGCCTCAACCTTTGCTTTCTCCTCACGTGCATCAGGCAGGTCTGCATCCAGCTGCATTACCAGCTTCACCGAAGCGACATTGGAAACAATCATGTTTATATCAGTATTCAGGGCAATGAACTGGGGAAAGATCCGCGAAAAAAGCAGTATAAGTATAACAAACGATGCCAGAGGCACAGCTCCCGACCTGTAGCCGGCCCAGACAACGAAAACCAGAACTATCAGTCCTGCTATGCGCTGGATCAGCTGCGGCAAAGACCAGTTTCTCTGCATCCGGTACTCAAGGTCCAGGAGCGATGTGCTTGCCTCATCAAACCTGTTGTAATAGAAATCCTCCGTATTGTGCACCTTGGCGATCTTCACCGTCTGCCAGAAATCATCTATGTATTTGAGGAGCCTGTTATAGGAGTCAACAAATCCTTCTCCCAGGTGAAAAGCCCTGAAGAGGAATCTTCTCAGCAGTACAAAAAGGATTATCCCTGTTGTAATTATTATAAGCGTGAACTTCGCCGATACAAGCATCGCATAAGCTATGTATGATGAGGTAATTATCAGTGTCGTTATGAGCCTCAGGTAGAAGTAATAGTAGTTTGCAAGGTTGGGCACCTCCTTCGTGAGAACCTGCAGATGGTTGGTCTTGCTCCTGCCATTCAGCGTCTGCCACTCGGCCATAATTATCTTGCGAAAGAGACGCCGGCGCAGATTATAAATGAATGTTTGCTGATAACGCGCATCAAGCATTGACTTCCAGTATTGCAGCAGGGCACTGAGTGTAAGAATAACAACATAAACCAGCAGGACGGTTTCAATTGTTATTTCAATTCCTGCTTTGTCTGCCATGTTCTGAAAGACCAGGGCAGGTCCGTCAGTTACTGTTTCACTGCCAACGTTCAGCAGCTGTAGCAGGGGTATCAGGAGCAGAATGGAGAACCCTGAGTTCACTCCCATCAACAGCGTAATGAAGAAGATCAGTACAAGCTTACGGGGATGGTGATCCCTGAGCAGCTTAAAGGTATTAAAGATAAACAACAGTGGTTGCATTAATTATTGTCGGTCGTCCGGGATTCTATAAAAGCACAATCTTCCTCGTGATGGTTTTAGTCCTGTCTGTTACTCTCACCAGGTATACACCTTTTGCACCTGAAGGCATTTCAACAATATTCTGGTCCTTGTCTGTTAGTTGGGTCTCAATAATCTTGCTGCCATGCATGTCAAATACTGAGCAATCAGTCCTTTCACAGACCTCTCCTTTGATAATTACCCTGCCATCATAAGCCCATATTCGCAGATCTGAGCCGGGTTCTCCTGCTGGTGTCTCAATACCTGTGATTGAATTTGCAGCTTTCAGGTAGAAACGTCCCGTCCCGTAGGTCTTTACCGGGAGGACCACCTTATATGTGCTGGTACTGAGATCCGTGAAGACGCCCTTTGTGCGGTCTTCAAGCCAGAACTTATTCGTACCAAGGGGTATTGTATATGCTGAGAACGTCACTTCCCCACCCTTCTCACTGTCTATACCTACAGGTACAGCTATTGTGTCTGCTCCCGAAACAGGTAGAGCCTGCCGTGCAAAATTGATGCTGTTGTCCTTTGATACCAGAGCCGTATAGATCTCAACATCCGGACCAGTACTCATCTGACCTACATCATACCCGGGATCATTGCCTGTCGTCATCTCGCTATTGTAAACAACCAGGGTTCTGCTCTCCTTTCCACCGCCATAGGCGACTCTCAACTCCAGGCCTGGCCAGGGCGTTTCTGTTGACCCCGACTTTAACATCGTAAGACCTGTCTGATGAGACTGCATAGTCGATGTAAAATTGAATGCAATGTTGTCATACAAGGCAAGCACGAAAAAGCCCTGGCCCGCCTGCACGTAATCTCCGAAATCTCCAGACTCTGGATACCCGGGGGCAGAAGCGGCTGACCACATGTACTGGTTGGTTAATCCGTCATAAACGTACAAAGCCTCGTAGTGCGGATCAAACTTGCCTGGGTTGCCCGAAATGAATAAAGCTGCATCCATCGATGATGTGAACGGGTTACCCATCAGGTTCCATCCTCCTCCGCCATAGTTGTCCCAGCTTCTGGGTGTAGCCCATAGTGCAGTCTCATGATAGGCAGCGGTAGTAGTCCGGTCTGTATATCCGGTTTGATAAGGTGAAGTAGCAGTCACAAGAGCGGATTTTACAACCGAACCAGTAAAAGAATATTTTCCAAGACTTCCATCTGTCTGAGCCAGGTTATACCCTTTGCCGCGGACAAAACTACCTTCCGTAACAGTTATCCAGGTACCGTCTAATTCCTGCCATTCCCATATTTGAGCGAGATTGCTGTTTGCTAACATAAATCCCGTAATAGACTGGTCTCCAACAGGAGAAGAAAAGAAATGACGCTCTCCGTAATTATCTTCAGGACGCATCTGGCGGTTGTAGGTTACATTACCTGATGGGTTGCCTGATCCGGAATAAATCAATGAGCCATTATTGTTAAGGGCATCCGAGTTAATGGTAAGCTTTCCATTGGGATTAAATGTATTTCCTGACACTGTGACCATTGCCCCGGCAGTAATGGTTGTACCAGCACTGGAGGCACCGATGACCAGGTCATTAAATGTTGTGATGGAAGACCCTGTAATGGATTGCGCTGATGTGCCGTTGAATGTAACACTGCTGGTCCCCGGAGCGAAAGTCCCGTTGTTAGTCCAGTTGCCCCCTATATAATATTCTCCGTCCCCTTCAATGGTTGCTGAAACCGGGTTGGTGATCCCGCCCGTAATTGTCAGAGTGCCTTTATTGGTTATCATACCGCTGTTGTTGTTCAGCCCGCCCTCACAAACCACATAACAACCAGAGGCAACGTTAATGGTTGCACCGTCGTTCCTGATACCCTGTGCAGCCGTTTGGCTGATTAACCCTGCGTAAAAAAATATCAGGATAATGCTGATTTTAAATAGTATTGACTTTTTCAATGTAAATCTTTTTCAGCAGTTATTGCCTCTTGTTGAATTATAGCTTTTAATTCTATGTCTGGCGACCTCTTCTGTTACCATTACCACCCTGGCACACTAACTATTTGCCCTTTCATTCTACCTCTTAATTAAAAGTCAAAAAGCCCGTATGGCACGTACATAAAATGGGCTATGCTTATAAAGGGACAATTGGGCTCCGTCAGAAAAATTCTGACCCATCGCTTGCCAAATGCCCCACTCGGTTGAACTAAAATAATAATTATCAGCAAATCCGCCTACTCCTGCAGCCTTAAGATTCACATACATGGCATTCAGCTCATCCATTGACGGTAAAAACCAATCACTGTAATCATTCAGGTCCAATCCTTCACAAATTTTTGCAGCATATTCACCTTCTCCCTGGGCAGCAACAATAATATTTGTATTTGAATTGCCTGTTCCTGTAGCTGTTCCTGTAGCATTAGTAATAATAAATTCTCCGTTATACCAGGTTATTGATGTACTTTGATCAGCGGCTGAGGCGATCAACCCATGCTGGCCGGTGCCATCAACATAAAAGATAATACCGCCTCCATAAATCTGGCCAATTGCAAATGGCGTTGCAAAGTTTAGTTCATTGCCGTAAGCCGTACCTACACTGTTGGTTGCATAAGCCCTGACATAATATAAACTGCCCCCGGTCAGGCCTGTCAGATTACTTGTAAATGTTCCTGTTCCGCCTCCATTTGAGGTATGACTGTCAGCAATTGTCGGATTTGAGGATGTACTCCAGCAAACACCCCTTGCTGTCACCTCCGCACCCCCGTCGCTTGTAATGTTGCCCCCGGAAATTGCCGCGGTGGATGTCACAGAAGATATGTCATCTGTGGTTAGTGATGCGAAAGCAGCCCCACTCCATGTTGGTACGTTTAACTGCGATAATTGCAAAAACTGTCCGGGAGAACCAAAGGGTACTACCTCCCACTGCGATCCATTCCAGAAAAGCATATCTCCGGGAGAAGTTCCCTGTGGAGGTGTAAGTGAAACCCATATTATACCGTTCCAGTAGTAATACCCGGGGATCACATTATTCGGGGAAATGCCTGCAGTAGCGGTATTATACACAAGCAATCCGGTTGCGGGTGATGCAACCGGGCTCGCAGAATTTATAGCAGAAAGCGCAATGCGTGGCGGGAGGAATCCCTTATCTGTCGCTTTAACCTCCAGCATGGCACTGGAGTGAGCACTTGAATTATCAGTGCTGATACTTACCTGGCTGAATGAATTAAGCCCTGGGATGGTCATAAAAAATCCCAATACGAAAAGAAGTCTGAAATTTGTTTTCATAGAAAAGTAAATGCAGTCTGTAACCAATATTTAAAAGTAGTTCTTATAATGATAAGAAGCGTAAATCATCTGATATCTTCAATGAAATCACGCTGACAAATAAAAAATCGCTCCCTCACAAAGTCGTTCCCTTCTTTTTGTCGTTTATCTTTTGTCCTTTATCTTTACAGTAATGCGATCTTGCGTGTAGTTACTTTCACACCGTCAACAACCCGTACTACGAACACACCCTTAATACCTGAAGGAATATCAATGGTATTCAGCTCTCTGTCTGCAAGATGATTCTCAATGATAATTTTTCCCTGGAGATCATAAATACTGCATATAGCCTTGTCACTCACCTCACCCTTGACGAGAATCTTGTTGTTTGCAGTCCATATGCGTAACCCAGCCTCTGAACCAGGTGTTTCCACAATGGTAGCCGTGCTCGCTGATTTCAGGTAGAACCGTCCGGTACCGTATGTCTTCGCCGGAAGGGTTACTGTGTAAGTGTTTGCGTTCAGGTTCGTGCTGATCCCCATAGTGCGGTCTTCAAGCCAGAACTTATTCGTACCAAGGGGTATTGTATATGCTGAGAACGTCACCTCCCCGCCTTTCTCTGTGTCAATACCTATCGGAACAATAACGGTATCAGAACCGGCAACAGGCAGCGCCTGGCGGGCGAAGTTCACACTATTGTCTTTTTCAACCAGGGTAGTGTAAATTTCCATATCAGGAGTTGTGTTTAACAGACCCACATCATACCCAGGATCGAGACCGGTGCTCATCCTTCCATCATATACTACAAGGGTTGAGCGCTCCTTATCACCATATTTTATTCTTAATTGAACTCCCGGCCATGCACCTTTTTCTGTTCCTGCTGATTTCGTCATAGGCACAATGGTATTATGAGTCTGCATTTCAGGGGTAAAACTGAATGTAACGCCATTGTGATCAGCCAGCACAAAAAAACCCTGGCCTGCCTGAACAGATGTGTGGCCAAATGTCCCTGTTCCCGGGTATCCCGGAATTGCAGCGGCAATCCAGGAATAATCGGAGCCATCATAGATATATACTGCCTGGTAGCTCGGATCAAGACTGGAGGAGTTTGTGCTTATAAATAAAGATGCGTTCATTGCTGATGTAAACGGATTGCCAAGCAGGTTCCATCCACCTCCGCCCCAATCCGTTCTGTTTTGTATGTAAGGTGTATTATAGGGTGCGGTCCCCTGCTGGATTACTGAATTAACTGATGACCCTGTAAATGATACTCTATTCCCGTTCGTGAGCATCGTATAGCCCAGACCGCTTGAGCATGATGTGGTTGGTACCTCGGATAAATTTTCCCCCCACGCCCCAATAGGTTCATTCCATCTCCAGAATGTAGTTCCTGAAGGCAATGTGGTAGCGCTGACCGGAGAGGAAACATACCGGTACCTGTCAGCCGGCATCACACGATTGTAGGTTATGTCCCCCAGTACCGACCCTAAATTTACCAGTGAACCATTATCAGTAGTACTGCTAGATTTTATTAGCAGCAAAGCATCAACTGCAAGAGTACCTCCACTCTCTATTGTCAGGCTGGCAGATGGTTCAATTATTAAATTGTTACATTCGACGGCATCGGTGATCTCCGGAATAAAACCACCGCCAAGGATAGAGACATCATCCGGAGAAGAGGGTACACCAGAGAGCCAGTTCCCTGCTTCATTCCATTCGGTGCTGGCTCCTCCGATCCATGTCCTGTACTGTCCCTGCACCTCATAGGCGCCAATATCACAGATTCCCACGCGGCCATTCCCCAGGAAATCAGTCGACGGATCAACCGCATCATTTCCCTTATCACGGCAGGGTGAATTATATGTTATGTTATAATATGTCAGTGGACTGATGAAATTTGGTCCATCCGCAGCAGTGTTTGAAGAATTTAATGTAAAACTGTTGGTGAAATTGCCCTCTATTATGACTTCCTGACCCGGATAAGGCTGAAGAAAATAGGCTCCCTGAACTGCACAATTAATGAGATTAAAGGCATAAGGGCTGTCTTCTTCGAAGTAGACAGACTGATCTGACCCCCAGATTATGGAATTTTGTACTGAAAATCTGGCAGAATTTCTGAAATATACATCATGTGGTGTATTATTGGCAATGACACAGTTTATTACATTTGCCAAAATCGTCCCGGTATACCCACCCCATGAAACCGCTCCCTGGGCAGGAGAGGTATTATTATAAATCAACGTGTTTTGAATTGTTCCTGCTGCATCTGTTGCATAATATATACCTCCACATTTGAGTGATGCATGGTTTGCATATATTTTACACCTGTCAATTATGGTATTACAACCTTCATTTATGAATATGGTGCCACCGATTGTTCCGCTGTTATTTTCAAAAACACAATCTGAGATGCTTACTTCAGAGAATGACATTGCAACAGCTCCTCCACGGTCTGATGAATGATTATCTCTGAAGATGCTGTTTGTTATCTGAACTATTGAAGATGCTGAAGCATACAGTGCCCCACCCCTGTTACTGCCGGTAGTACTTCCTTTTTCAAAAATGCAATAATCAAATATCGAGATCTGTGGAGATGTGCTTAAATAAACATGACCCCAGCTGACATTGTTTGCGGTAAAAGTGATTGATGCTGCCTGAGTACCAACCGCCATTATCCTCCCGCCTTCTGCATAAATATCAGCCCCGCTATATATATGTAATGTCGTGCCCGGTAGAATGGTCAGGGTATGTGAATAGGTGATAATGCTCCCGCTTATATAAACATCCCCGGGGCCGAAAGTTGCATCGTCACTTAGGTCGCCATTGTACGGACTAGCTGATGATCCATTTCCGTTCAGCCCAAAGGCAACAGCCGGTAAGAATATGACTGCAAAAAATAAAATAACCTTTTTCATTGCTCTCCTCTCTGATTTCTAAGCTTATATATATGCAAATTCAGAATCACCTGATGAAGTGATAAATTCAATTTTAAGTATCTGGAAATGTTTTAACAGGCGATGAGGTCTATACTCCCATTCTACTGCTGCTGTGTCACCCGGTTTCAGATACCAGTCCCAGCTTCTCCATTTCTCCCAGTAACTGAGTTGTTTCAGCCAAACACTGCTCCTGTCCTACCTCATACTCAGCGAGCAGAAGAATGCAAAGCTGATCAATATCGAGAGGTTTTTCCAGAAGGTCCCAGATGCGGGTGGCAACCGGATTGAGTGAAAAATATTTGCCCTGGCTGATATCCATCATCACCAGCTCATCATGCAGACGACCTGAGATCGTCCGGTTGTTTCTTATGTATTTCGCCATTCAGTCTTATCCTGAAACTGCCCAATCAGTTTATGGAAACACAACTTTTTGCGTTGTAATCCTTGGTCCGTCAGCCACTCTGATTATGTAAATACCTGTTGAACCCGCAGGTATTGTGATGGTATTCATATCTCCACCGTCGAGGTGTGTCTCTGTGATCTTCTTTCCTCGAATATCATATACTGAGCATACGGCCCTTCCAGTGACCTCTCCTTTGATAATTACCTTGCCATCATAAGCCCATATGCGCAAACCTGAGCCGGGTTCTTCAGCCTGTGTCTCAATATCTGTGATTGAACTCGTTGCCTTAAGGTAGAATCGTCCTGTCCCGTAGGTCTTTGCCGGGAGAAGCACCTTATATGTACTTGCACTAAGATCTGTGATAATGCCTGTTGTGCGGTCTTCAAGCCAGAACTTGTTGTTCCCGAGCGGCACTGTGTATGCTGAGAACGTCACTTCCCCGCCTTTCTCTGTGTCAATGCCTATCGGAACAATGATTGCATCAGCATTAGCTGTTGGCAAGGCCTGGCGGGCAAAGTTTACACCATTGTCTTTTTCAACCAGTGTTGTATAAATCTCTATCTCTGATCCGGCACTCAACATTCCTACGTCATATCCCCTGTCAAGACCCAGTGCCATTGCCTCATTAAACACTAGAGTTGTGGAAGCCTCTTCACCTCCGCTTCGGACTTCTAAACGGATCCCGGGCCAGCGGTCATCCGTTGCTGCCGATTTAAGCATCGGCACCTGATTGCTGTGTTCCTGCATGCCTGGTGTAAATGAGAAATCAACATTATTGTAGTATGCAAGTGCCCAGAAGCCCTGGCCGGCTTGTATATGGGCACGGTCCATAAAATCCCCGCTAGGCCACCCTGTTGAGTTGGCAATGTAATAATATGTGTTGGCAGTTCCGTCATAAAGATATACTGCCTGATAGTTTGGATCAAACACCCCAGCGTTTACTGTGACGAATGTCCTGGCATTCATTGCCGAGGTAAAAGGATTTCCGAGCAGGTTCCATCCGCCCCCACCATATAATGATGACTCCCATCCTCTTCCTGATGCCCAGATAGTCAGGTCAGGATTATCTAACCCGTAATCAAATTCAGTTGCTCTTGGCAGATACCCGTTCCTGTAGGGAGAAGTCGCGGTGATTGAGGCTGATTGTGCTACCGGACCGGTAAATGTTATTAAACCCTCGCCCGGAGAACTATCTTCCTGCTCAAGGTTATTGCCCCTG
>JALOMO010000061.1 GCA_025455395.1 Bacteroidales bacterium | reverse complement strand
ACTCAACCTGCTCACACTTGGATAAATCTACAGCATAATAATATGATTTGCCCCCTCGTTGCTTAATCTGAGCTGCAACCTGTTCCAGTTTTTCACGGTTTCGGGCTAATAAGATCACTGTTGCTTTTCTACTGCTTATTACTTTTGCAGTTTCAGCACCAATTCCACTTGATGCACCTGTTATAAGAACCAGTTTATCACTTATTATTTTCATTCCTTTATTATTTAGTGACTACCAGGGGTGCATTACCTACAATCATTTGGGCAGTTGCCATTACAGATGGCATTAATTCTTGTGAACTGCAAACACGATTGAAGATGCCCCATTCATTTTAACTCCAGGTTACATCTGTGGGGTTTCTTTTTGGAATACGGAGATATGTCTCAGCCGGGTATCCAATAACAGTCGTTCCGTATGGGAAAAATCCTTCAGGGAGTCCCATCATCTTAATCAGGGGCGGGTACGACTGACAGGCTGTATTGATAGTGCCGGTAAAAGTAGTGCCTAAGCCAAGTGCGGGAGCAGCGAGCTGAATATGGGCAACAGCAATCATTGCAGCCGGAGGGGCTGTCCGCTCATCCTTCGGTGCACAGGCCGTTATTATGCATGGAGCTCCTCTTGAAATGCGATCACTTCCTGATTCCCATGGTGCTACAAACAATTCCAGTTTTGCTTCTTCATAAAGGGCAGGATTCTTTTCCCTGACTATCTTCATCCAGTCGATGGTCATCTCTGCTATCTGATGAACCCTGGCATGATCGTTTATAACAAGCCATCGAACGAGCTGACGATTCGCCCCATTAGGAGCAAAACGGGCAATGTCCAGAAGCTGAAGGATTTTTTCCTTTTCTACCGGTTTCTTAATATACCCACGGATTGATCTCCTTGATTTCATAAACTGGCTTACTCTATCCCATCTTGGAATGAGATGAATATCAATTGATTCGCATTCTTCAGGCTCCATTGAACGCTGACTCATTGCACCGGTAGGACAGATGGCAACGCAATGACCACAGTCGATACAGAGATCCCACGAATTTTCAATGGGAACCGGAAAGTCCTTTTTGGTAATCAAACCACCTGGACAGGCTCTGATGCAACTTCCACAGCCTATGCATAGATTCTCATCTACTTTGATAATCGTTTCCATTTATGTGATTTCAATATTAGTTAAGGATGATTAAAATTACACTCGCACAGAATGAAAGACAATACTTAACAGGCAGTATATTTCGGTGGTGAGGAAAACCTGAATAGGAAGGAGTGTGAGTCCTCCTTCGTTATAACTTCGAAGGACAAAGTGTGAGTTATTAGGAAAAAGAGAGCCCCAATAGGGGATATTACTGGAGAAATGCTTACATATTGCTCAAGAACCTGATTTAAAAAGTGAATAAACGCCTGAGAGTAATTCTAAACAGAAATTTTTGTATCATTAAGTAAAATTTTAAAAGTTATCTGCTATGAAAACCAAACAAATTGAATCAATTTTATTAATTCTGCTGATGACACTGCTCCCTCTAAGTATGTCAGGGCAGACAGATATAAGACAGAATGAAAGAATCCCAAGACCTTTCGATGATATAACTAAGTGGACAAATAAGACCATAATGTGGGTTGGTCCCCATCAGGATGATGAAAGCGGATCCCTGGGTACATTGTCGTTACTTAAAGCAAATGGCAATAAAATTATTATGGTATGGTACACGACCGGCAATAAAGGTTCGAGAGACCTTGAAATGACAAGTGAGAGACTTGCCCAGATAAGGAAAGAAGAGTCCATAAAAGCATGTGGTGAAATGGGAATAACACCAGAAGAGGATACTTTCGTTTGGTTAGGATATGACGATGGAATGTTAGAATATGTTCCGGAACAGGAACTATGTGAAAAAGTTTGCAGACTGATAAGACTATACCGTCCTAATGCAGTGTTTTCCATGGATCCCGGGACTACCTGGATGCAATGGCACAAAACCGACCATCGTATGTCAGCATTTGTAACACTTGACGCAGCACGGGCAGCCGCTTATCATTTATACTTCCCACATCACAGGATCAATGAGGGGCTGCAACCCTATACGGTAACAGAGTATTTTTTCTATTCTACCAAAGAATCAAACTTCGAAGTGGATATTACAGCAGTAAGTGATAAAAAGATTCGTTCCCGTGCCTGGTATGTAAGTCAATTCGGTGCAGGTAATTTTAAATATGTAGGCCCGGAACCAGACCAGGAAAATCTGATAAACCAGCTTTCCAGTAACACTGAAAGAATTGCGAAAGGTGAAAAAGTTACCGAGAAGTTCAGACGGCTAACAGAATCAATGTCATTCTAAAGTTGCAACCCCCGGTCAGAAAGTGTGAGTGTGAGTGCGAGAGCGAGGAAACAGTTCGAGAGCTCGAGTTCGAGCAGTCTCGCTCTCACTCTCGCTCTCGCTCTGTTTCTGTACCCCGAACCCGTCAGTTGGCGGGCAGGCGGATAAAAGCTGCAATTGCCTGGGATTAATCAACTACCTGCAGTTCGGTTGACATACTGAAGATAATTGGACCAGTAACCAGAACTTCGTAGGGGGTTCCTGCCGGACCAGGGACCAGTTGAAATGCATTTACATGGCAAGCCGCATAGAAGCTTGTGCCGTCAAAGAAGCCGTTATAATTCACGGTGCCCTTATTAACTCCCGGACCGGAAAGTTCATAACCTGTGTGAGCTCCCACCTGTGTGACAAGATCGGCATAAGGTGTAGGCTCCAGTTCCCCGGTTGCCCAGTTCAGTTCCATCCAGGTTTCAGGCCATGAAAACTTCAGTGCCCCTCCCGGCGTAATCTTGCCTTTTGCCGTCATTTCCCTGTATAATACCGGAGGATCCATAGGAATGGTTTCTCGTGTGTGAAGAGCAAAGTTCTGCTTATCATAGAAAGTCAGCTCTGCCTCACACAGTGTAAACATCAGCTCCGGGTCAACTATGAGCTTATGCTCTGCTTTTGCATAAACATACCAACGCATATAACCCTCAAGGTTGACAGTGCCTTCACCGACAACAAGGCTCTTCAATTTCATTTCATCTGGCTGATTACCCGTTTCCAGGGGATCTGTGTCCTGTTTAGTACATCCAATTAAGGAGATCAGAAACGCGGATAGAACTAAAATCACCATTCTATACCGCTTTGAAAATTGAGTTAGTGTTTTCATAATGATACGGTTTAAGTGATAAATGCTAACCTAAAATTATGACTACTCTGAACCCATGTATTGTAAATTTGCGACATTAGATATGACTATCACGAAATGGCAGGACTACTGATTTTTAATGAAAAACCTGTTGTGGACGACTTTCTTGGTCGTTTCTGTTCCCTGCAATTGCCCGGGAGAAATGCCTGTTATTCTTTTAATATCCTTAATAAAGTGTGATTGATCAAAGTATCCGCTTAAGTAACTTAGCCCTGCGAGGTTGGCGCTCGGTTCTTTAGCCAGTATCCTGATAGCACTGTTAATTCTGAATATCTGCAGCAACTCCTTTACCGGTATTCCAATCTCTTCCATGAAGTGTCTTTCCAGTGATCTGGGAGTTATATTATAAATCTTACACAATTGCGATACCCTGAGCATACCATTGGTTTTGTCCATTCTGCTTACAATATGATCTAATAAATCCCCACCGGTTGTATATTCTCGTGCAAATCCCGAAAAGAAACTTTCAAAGAGTTCCTTCATAGAATTGATATCGACACAGGTATTCAGTTTTTCCCACAAGAAATCAATGTCCTTTTTGAAAACGGAATCACCCATAATGCAATATTTGCTGAAGTCTGAACTTTTTATCCTGAACAGATCATAGAATCCCCGTGGTCGAAATACAACACAAAATCCGCCTTTCCTTCCGGTTCCGAACATTTTGGAATAGGCGCTTTGATCATAGAGATGCAAGCCTGCCAGGTGGATCCGCGGAAAATCCAAATCATAATACTGCGGTGAAAATAAATTTATCCGGGTAAAGTTGAAATAGAGTTCTACCGAGGGGATCGGGATAATCTTATAGATTCCTGTCAAATCGGTTTCGATATATTTATAGTATTGAATGAACGGTTTAAAAAGTTCTGAGGGTTCCGCTATTTGAATTTTCTGACCCATCGTAAGAATTTTAAATCAACAATTAATGATTCAGTTAACAGCTTTGGCTTATTCCTGATAGATCTCCCTAAATTTACAAAATAAATAAATGCAAGCCTGCATGAGCCGGTGACCCTTACCACTCTCCGCCTGAGTTAATAGACCACCTCCCGCCGGTTGTATAGATCTGTTATAATGTAGCTTATATGTTATAACTTCAGACCGGCCAGAAGCGGTCAACGCTTCCGGCTTTTGCACATAGCACGAGGGTTTAAAGGTTAATAAACTTAAAATAATAGTTGCGAGACTATTAGTAAAGATAAGAAATTTTTGGTGTGAGTGTCAGTGAGAGTGTGAGAAAACAGAACGAGTGTGCTCGCTCTCGCTAAAGGAAAGTGTGAGTGTGAGTGCGAGAGCGAGGAAACAGAGCGAGAGCTCGAGTTCGAGCAGTCTCGCTCTCACTCTCGCTCTCGCTCTGTTTCAGCCCTCCTTCGCTGAAGCTTCGGAGGGCGCTGTACCCCGAAACAGCTGTCGGCGGGCAGGCGAACAAAAGTTGCAACCAACATATTAAGCTTTTCAATATCAAACAATCATGACACAAATATTACACTCAGTGAAATCATAAATCTATATGGTCATTTCATTAAGAGGAATGACCGCATTAAAGTCCTTGAACCCACATTCAGGAATTGATTGCATGTTGCAAAGAATATAACATAATCTGCCCACAGCCTGTAGGCTAAAATTTCCTGTACCAGTAAGGATTGCTTACAACTCATCTGCGGCGCACCCAACATAAATAGCGCCTCGATTGACGGCGAATTGTTGCTGGCTGATGGTGCCGAGGATCGGGACCATAAACGGAGCAGGGAAACGAAGAGGAAGGAAGGACAGAGCGACAGGGAAATTATAAAATTTTTAACCTTTTATGATTTTGTTTTAACTTGTTAGATCATTTGTAAACTAAATTACATTCCTATGAAAGAAATCAGAATCAACCGGAGAAGCTTTCTGTCTAAATCCACCACTGTGTTAGTCGGGGCAGGTGCTGCCGGTTTCATGCCGGGCGTTTCGGTTCAGGACAGCGACAAACCCAAGATCAGAGAGTATAGGACATTAGGCAGGACCGGCTTCAGAGTATCTGACATAGGCTGTGGTCCCGCTGCAATTAATAACGAGAACCTTCTCAGAGCTATTCTCGATACCGGTGTAAATATCATCGACACCGCGGAGTTCTACGGCAACGGTAGCAACGAGATACTTGTGGGGAAAGGGATAACTGGGATTAAGAGAGAATCCCTTTTCATCAATACCAAGCTTCGGATTGCACCAAACGATAAGAGCGATGATATTGTAGCCAGGGTTCGGAAATGTCTTGAAAGGATGAACACTAACTATCTCGACGGGATGATGCTGTGGAATCCCTCATCTCAGGAACAGGTGAAGAACAGGGAGTTCCATAAGGCTTTTGCAGAGCTCAGAAATGAAGGACGGGTAAGGTACTGCGGAATCTCCTGTCACGGTACGGAATTTCCTAATCCGGGTGAAACCAGGGAGAACATGGAGCAGGTCGTTGGGGGAGCTATTGAGGATGGCAGGTTCGACCTTGTTCTCTTTGTTTATAACTACGTCCAGCAGGATATGGGGAACAACATACTGAAGGCATGTGCGGAAAAGAATATAGGCGCTACTCTCATGAAAACTGATCCCTTCAACGGCGCTCTTATCACCATAAGTGAGCAGAGAATCAAGGCCATGAAGGAAAACAATACTCCTATTCCGGAAAATTTGAAGCGTAGCTATGATTTGATCACGGAAAGGCAGCAGAAGGGTGAGGAATACCTGTCCAGTGTTGGGCTTTCTGATCCTGCATCAAGAAGGAAAGCCGCTATTGGGTTTGTCCTTGACAATCCCGCTGTAAGTTCGGTCTTCATCTCATTTATGTCATTTGAAGAAATTGGCCCATACATTTCATTGTCGGGCATGAAGCTTAGCGACGTGATCAGTGAGAATATTAAAATGCTGAAAAGAAACTATGGTCATCTCTATTGCCGCCATGCATGCGGGATCTGCGAAAGTAACTGTCCATACAACATTCCGGTAAATACCATAATGCGATACCATCATTATTTTTTGGGCCAGGGACGGGAAAAATATGCCATGCAGAAATACAGTGAGCTCCCGGGACTTAAACTGGAGAAGTGCTCAGATTGCAGCGGCAGTTGCGAATCGGCATGTCCGTATGGTGTTTCGATCAAAGCCCTTCTTATGGCAGCATACCTGGATCTGACCATCACTCCCCAAACCTGACACCTTGAACCCGTACAACTTATCCTTTGAATTAGTGAAGTCGTGGGAAGTCACCAAAAAAATCAAGAGGTCGATTTTGACCTCTTGTTCCATTTTGTACATTAATCCAGATTTTTGATTAACCCAAACAGCATTTTTGAGATTTCTTCAAGTCTTTGTTCACTCTCCAGGAAACCCTTCCCGGTTATTTCTTCTGTTTCATGAAGATATTCCAGAATTGCCACACATTCAAAGGCACTTCCCCTGGCAACAACAAAGAAGTTTTTCCTGTCTTTGTTACTGAATCGTGAAGTTCCTTCAGCAATGTTCAACATAATGCTGAATGAGGCTCTTCTCAGCTGATCATTTGTCACCCTGTCAAAATGCTTTTCATCAAGGATTGAATAGATTTGTTTGCAGAAGTTTTTTGACTTCTGATAGACGTCAAGTTTTTGGAAATCAAACATGATTTGTAGTTTTTTGTTAGCACTATTGAAAAAAATGCAGCGATGCAAAGCTAATTTATGAAAAAAACGGGAAATGGAGGAGTTTTTTAAGTGTGGGTGTGAGAGTGAGTCTAGAGGAAAAAGAGCGAGAGTGTTCGTTAGAGCTACTCGCTCTCACTCTCACTCTCACTCTTTTTCAGTACCCGGAGGGGGACTTGAACCCCCACAGCCGCAATGGCCACTGGATTTTAAGTCCAGCGTGTCTACCATTCCACCATCCGGGCTCTTCAAGGTCTGACGGTCTGAAAGTCTTATGTCTTAAGGTCAGACAGACCTGTGAACCTCAAATAACTGGGCAAAGATAGGGAAATAATTGTTTCAGAGTTTCAAGGTTCCATGGTTCCAAAGTTCCAGTATTTAACTATGGAACTTTGAAACCCTGGAACTCTGGAACTTATTTATTGAACAACTACCGGGTCTCCAAAACCAACTTTAGCTAAACCCTTAAGCTGTGTTGCTGCATCGCCAACGACAACATAATACATCCTCATCGGATCAATATACTTCTGAACTGCTTCATTCATCTGCTCAGCTGTCAATCCCCTGAGATAATCCTCCTCCTGCTTCACATAATCAACCGGCAACCCGTAGTTTGTCATCGTACTGAGCATTCCCAGCTTGGCCTGAAGCGTCTCAAAACGAAGTGCATTCATCTTCAGCAGTGATCCCTTGGTGAAATCAACTGTCTCCTGCGGAACACCAGCCCTGTATTCAAGCATGATATCCTTAAAGAGTTGTACAGACTCAAGGGTTGCATCAGAACGTACTGCCGAATAGGCGTTGAACGTCCCGTAACTCTTCTGACCATCAAAACCAGAGTATGCACCATAGGTGAATCCCTTCTCTTCACGCAGCACCATGAAGAAACGTGCACTCACACTGCCTCCCAGCAAATAATTTGCAACCTCAGCTTTGTAAAAGTCAGGATGATCACGTGTCAGCGACAGGTACCCGATATTGATGACAGACTGTTTTGCCCCGGGCACATCAACAAAATGGATCGAGGCCTTTTCCGGAACAGGGGGAAAGGACAGTTCAGGCATTGCTACCTCTTTTGCAACCCATTTCTCATTGAGTGATGCAAGTGCCGCTTCCACCCTCGCCTGATCTACATCTCCCACAACAAGGAAACTGGCGACCGACGGTGATAGGTTCTTCTCATAAAAGCCCTTCAGGTCATCGATGGTGATAGCCTCAACGCTCTCAACTGTTCCGCTTATGTCTGTTGATAATACATTGTCAGTTCCCAGGTTCAGCCTGCCTATTGTCATACCGGCCAGATAGTTGGGATCAGCCATATTCCGTTTAAGATTATTGATGATCCTTGTTTTGTTGATTGAGAACTGCTCTTCATCCCAGCGTGGCTCAAGCAGCATCTCTTCAACAAGGGCAAGTGTCTTCTCAAAATTACGTGCCAGCGCATTTACAGAAACTGTAATGTTCTCCTCGCCACCCCTGATGCTGATAGTAGCGCCGAGCAATTGTATCTCCTCCTCAAGTTCCTCAGGTGTTTTATTCCTGGTACCCTCATTTAGCATCTGTGCAGTGAACCTTGCAACTCCGGGTTTGGCGATGTCATCGAGCAAATGTCCTCCCTTAATCACTAGCGAATAGGTTACAAGGGGTATTTCATTCTGCTCGATACCGCAAACAGTCAGACCATTGGCTGCCTTCGATTGCCATACCTGCGGTATTGTAACCGAGGGATCTGGTCCTGGAACTGGCGCTACAGATCGATCAATGAGGCTGGGAGTCTTCTCGATGACCTCTTCTCCGGCATCCGCCACCTCCATTTTAGTGGCTTTAGTGATATCCTCTTCAACAATTCCTGCACTGACAGATCCTTCAGCAATGAGATCGGTCTGACCTTTAGGAACAAAGCTTGTTGCTACATAGTTCTGTCCTTTGATATAACGGTTATAAACATCCCAAACATCATCCATAGTCACTGCCATTGACATCTCAAGATCCTTTGTGATGTATGACGGTGATCCGGCATATTCATTATAGATAGCCAGCATGAAAGACTTGTACATCACGCTGCTGATCATATTATAAAAATTAGTCTCAATCCTGGCTTTGGTGCGCTCAAGGTCCTTCTCCGTAAAACCTTCTGTCTCAAACATTGTAAAGGCTTCAAAGATTGCCTTTTCCACGTCGTTAAGGCTTGTTGATGGATTGGCGGTAACGCTGATCCTGAAGTTTCCTGAAAGCTCCTGTGAGGAATTGGAAACATACACTGAGGAAGTAAGCTTCTTATCCTTCACAAGGACCTTATACATCGGTGACTTCTTACCCTGACCCAGAAGCTGTGCAAGCACATCAAGAGCATATGCATCTTTGGTATACTGTTCAGGTGCATGATAAGCCATATTATACTGAGGTGCACGGGCAAAGTTATCTTCATGGAAAAGTTTCTTCGTCTCGCTGAGAGTTACTTTTACCGGAACAGGATCAGCTAGTTCGGCTCCTGCAGGTATCTCTCCGAAATATTTCTGTATCAATGCCTTAACCTCTTCGGTCTCGTAATCACCAGATACGACAAGCGTTGCGTTATTCGGAATATAGAACTTACTGTGGAAGGCCTTAACATCCTCTACCGTTGCGTTTGCCAGATCCTCCATTTCACCTATGACATCCCAACTGTAGGGATGTCCTTCAGGATAAAGATTCTTCAGTAATACATAGTCGGTATGTCCGTAGGGCATGTTGTCGACGCCCTGTCTCTTTTCATTCTGAACCACATTCTGCTGGAGGGCAAATGACTGCGGAGTGACCGTGTTGCTGAGATACCCCATACGGTCAGACTCAAGCCACATTGCCATCTCAAGCGAATTCTTCGGAACAACCTCAAAGTAAATAGTCTGGTCGAAGCTTGTACCTCCGTTAAGGTTCCCGCCTGCTCCTTCGATATATTTGAAGAACTGATCCTCGCCAACATTCTCTGAACGCTGGAACATCATATGTTCAAACAGGTGGGCAAAACCGGTTTTCCCCGTCACCTCCCTGCCAGAGCCAACATGGTAAAGTATCACAAGCGATGTTATTGGATCAGACTTGTCCTCATTTAAAACGACTGTCAGACCATTGTCGAGCTTGTACGTTTCGTAAGGGATTGACAGGGTTGATTTCTTCTCTTTACCGCATCCTGATAACAGGATAAGCGGCAGAATCATTAAAAATCCAAAAAGTCTTTTCATATTCTTAGTGTTTTATTTTACAAGTACTGGTTCACCGAACCCAAGTTTTTTCAGCTCTTTCATCTGTGTGGCAGCATCTCCTGCAACAACGTAGTACATGCGCATCGGGTCAATATATTTCTGTACCTGTGCGTTAACCTCTTCTACGGTAAGATTTCTCACATAATTCTCCTCCTGTGCAATATAATCTTCCGGCAATCCGTATTGAGTCATCGTGTTAAGCATACCCATGAGGGCGCGTTGTGTCTCAAACCTCAGTGCATTACCCTTCAGCAGAGCATTCTTTGTAAAGTCGACATCCTCCTGTGAAACTCCAGCCCTGTATTTTGCCATCAGGTCTCTGAAAATCTCCACAGACTCAAGTGTGGCTGTTGATCTTACAGCAGCATTGGCGATAAATGCGCCGTAGTTCTTCTGCCCTGCGAAATTCGTCCTGGCACCGTATGTAAATCCTTTCTCCTCCCTGAGGACAAGGTTCACATAGCCGTTGAATGATCCGCCAAGCCTGTAATTGGCAACATACGCCGGGTAGTAATCTTCATTGCCACGTGGCAGGCCGGGAGCGCCAATATAAATGTTTGACTGTTTTGCTCCGGGGATATCAACAAAATAGACTCCCGATTTTTCTGGTGCCGGAAGGAAAGCAAACTCAGGCATCTGTACCTCTTTTGCTGCCCAGTTTGCATTGAGGGAAGCGAGAGCAGCCTCGACCCTGGCCTGGTCAACGGAGCCGACAACAAGAAATCGGGATACGGAAGGAGAGAAGTTCTTTTCATAGAACGCCTTCAGATCATCCATCGTCATTGCCTCAACACTCTCTATCGTACCTGACACATCGGTCGCATAAATATTTTCTTTCCCAAGAATCAGCTCTGAGAGTGCCTTTGAGGCAAGCGATGTCGGATCAATTGAACTTCTTCTGATACCATTTATTGTACGTGTTTTGGCAAGTTCAAATGCCTGCTCATCCCACCTTGGCTGAAGAAGCATCTCCTCGACTATTGCAAGGGTCTTCTCAAAGTTACGGGCCAGCGTGTTGACACTCACTGTAATATCTTCAGAACCGCCATAAACCCTTATCATGGAGCCAAGCAGTTCTATCTCCTCTTCAAGTTCCTCAGGAGTTTTGTTCTTCGTGCCCTCATTGAGCATGGTGGCAAGCATACCGGCAACACCTGGATTTGTTATATCATCAAGCATATGTCCGCCTTCAATGACGATGTTGTATTGTACCAGCGGAACCTCTGTATGGGCAATGCCGCAGATCTGCATGCCGTTGGAAAGCGATGACTTCCAAACCGGGGGGACAGAAACAGAAACATCGGGGCCGATCGCAGGCTGAACGGAGCGGTCAAATGAGGTGGGTGTCTTCTGAATCTCTGCAGCATCTCCTGCTTCGATCTTAACCTCTGTGGCAGTCAGGATATCCTCTTCAACAATACCCGCATTCACCGAGCCTTCGGCGGCCTTATCAACCTGACCTTTGGGAACAAAGCTGGTAGCAACATAATTCTTTCCCTTAATATATTTTTCATAGACGCTGTTAACGTCTTCTGCCGTAACAGCCATCATATTGGCCATATCCTGCTTATAGAATCCCGGATCACCGGCAAATATGTCATACTCAGCAAGGCTGAATGATTTTCCGGAAACACTGCTGATCATATTGTAAAACTGCGTCTCCTGCCCTGCTTTGACCCTTTCGAGATCTTTCTCAGTGAAGCCGTCGGTTTCGAAACGGGTGAAGGCCTCGTTGATGGCATTCTCAACATCCGCCAGGGCAACACCAGGGTTGGCCATTACAGATATCCTGAACATGCCTGCCAGGTCCTGAGACATATTAAATGCGCTCACACCTGAGGTCAGCTTCTTCTCCTTAACCAGAACATTGTACATGGGTGACTTTTTACCGCCGGCAACTATCTCGGCAAGGGCTGAAAGAGCATATGAATCTTTTGAGTATCTCTCAGAGGTCGGAAAAGCCATTGTATACTGTGCAGTGTTTGCGAAGTTATCTTCATGGTAAAGTTTCTTCGTTTCAGCCAGCGTTACAGGCATGGGCTCAAGTTTCTCAACTTCAGGACCCCTGGGTATCTCACCAAAGTATTTCTGTACCAGCTCCTTAACCTGAACCGGGTCAAAATCTCCTGAGATGGAGAGCGTTGCATTATTCGGAACGTAGAAACGGCCATGAAATTCCTTCACATCCTCCACTGTCGCATTGAAAAGATCCTCTATCTCACCGATGGTTGTCCAACTGTACGGATGACCTTCGGGAAACATTGCACGTGACATAACTGTCTGTGAGTGTCCGTAAGGCCTGTTGTCATAGTTCTGCCTCTTCTCATTCTGTACCACATTCTGCTGTATGGCAAAAGCCTCTTTCGTAATCGTATTTGTCAGATAGCCCATGCGGTCCGACTCCATCCAGAGAACCATCTCAAGGGCATTCTTCGGAACAGTCTCATAATAGTTGGTGCGATCCTGGTTGGTTGAACCGTTAAGTGTTCCGCCTGCACCCTGGATAAGCCTGAAGAACTGGTCTTCAGGAACATTCTCACTCTGCTGAAACATCATATGCTCAAACAGATGCGCAAATCCTGTCTTGCCGGGTACCTCACGGTTCGAACCGACATGATAATAAATAGCAACCGAAACAATTGGATCTGACTTGTCTTCATTAAGAATGACGTTCAGTCCGTTGTCAAGTTCATACTTTTCAAACGGCAATGTAAGCTCATCGCCTGCTTTTTTCTGGCATGAGGTTATGACCACAAGTGCCAGGAGCAAGAGTGTTCCAAAGAGACTTTTCATAGTTTAATAGTTGGGATTAATTGATTATGATGAATTAAGGTGCTAATTTAAAACAAAATAACAGAGCTGGAAGCATCATTAACATTTCTTCACAAATGTATATCCTCACCGTTTGGGGAAGATCGGTGGCAGGAGACAGACTGGGAATGAACAAATTCAAAGTTTCTTTGTATCTTATTGCAGAAAGACTAAACAAAACAAATCATGTTCGACCAGTTTGACCCTGCGGATGACAAAATGCTGCAGGTAATTGATAACAACGGCAAGGTTGTCAACAGGGAGTGGATGCCTAAGCTCACTGATGATGAGCTTGTTAAGCTATACAAAGAGATGCTCTTTGTGCGCACTCTCGACTTCATGATCGTCTCTTATCAGAGGCAGGGAAGGCTCTACACCTACCCTCCCAACTATGGGCAGGAAGCGATCGGTGTCGCTGCAGGTGCTGTCATGAGGCATGATGACTGGCTTGTGCCTGCATTCAGGGAGCTGGGAGCCTACCTGGCCAAAGGAGTGACCATGAATGAGATATTCATGTTCAACATGGGATTTGAAGATGGTATGAGGTTTACAGGAGCTAACCATGTCCTGCCTTTCTCAGTACCTATCGCATCACAACTTCTCCACGCTGCCGGAATAGGATATGCCGTCAAATACCAGAAGAAAGATGAGGTGACCTTTACCTTTGTGGGCGATGGAGGCACCTCCGAGGGTGACTTTCACGAAGCGCTTAACTTCGCCGGTGTATGGAAGGTGCCGGTGATATTTGTGGTTCAGAATAACCAGTATGCCATCTCGGTGCCTGTGAAGATGCAGACCGCCAGTGTCAACATGGCTGTCAAGTCAAAAGCCTATGGTATCAAGGGGCTCAAGGTCGACGGCAACGACATATTCGCCCTTCTTGCCGCATTCAGGTCTGCACATGAATATGCCCGTACAGAGAGCCAGGCAGTGCTCATTGAGGCTGTCACCTACAGGAAGGGAGCGCACACTACCTCTGACGATCCGACAAAATACCGTACTTCGGAAGAGGAAAAAGAGTGGGATCTTAAGGATCCGCTGCGTCGTATGAAGCTCTTTATGGAGAAGAAGAAGCTCTGGTCTGATGCTGAGGAAGAGAGGATCACGGAAGAGTACAGGAAGGAGATTGACCGTCAGTTTGTAGAGACAGAAAAGAGTGTTCAGTACCCGCTGGAGGACGTATTTAAGTATATGTATGCCGAGATGCCACAGGACCTTCGCGACCAGCAGATCGAACATGAAAAATTCTTACAATGGAAAAACGCACGCAGATGAAAGCAATGAATATTGTCAATGCTATAAATGACGCCCTCGACATCAAGCTTGCAGAGGATAAGAACGTTGTTGTATATGGCGAGGATGCAGGCTTTGAGGGCGGCGTCTTCAGGGTCACTGAGGGATTGCAGAAGAAATATGGTGTTGAACGGGTCTTTGACTCTCCGCTGGCAGAGTCAGGCATTGCCGGAACGGCAGTGGGTATGGCAGCGGCAGGGCTGAGACCGGTAATAGAGATGCAGTTCTGCGGCTTCATCTATCCTGCCTTCAACCAGATAATATCTCACATCACCCGTTTTCATAACAGGTCACGCGGACGATATCGCATGCCAATCGTAATCAGGCTTCCTTACGGCGGCGGTATCAACGCACTGGAGCATCACTCAGAGAGCATGGAGTCATTGTTTGCCCATATACCCGGTCTGAAGGTTGTCGTGCCTTCGACACCGCATGATGCAAAAGGTCTGCTTATATCAGCTATTGAGAGTGACGATCCTGTTCTCTTCATGGAGCCCAAGCGAATATACCGCGCCATCAAGCAGGAAGTGAGCGAGGAAAAATTCTCTGTTCCAATTGGTAAAGCCAAGGTCCTCTCGCAGGGCACCGACGTAACCGTGGTAGCCTATGGAGCCATGATACGAGAGGTGCAGAAGGCAATGGTGATGGCTAAAGAGGCAGGATACTCTGTAGAGTTGATAGACCTGAGAACAATATACCCCCTTGATAAGGAGACCATTACCGCTTCGATAAAAAAGACTGGCAGAATCATCTTTGTCGGTGAGGAGCCGCGAAGCTTCGGAGTAGGCTCCGAGATAATGGCCCTGGCAAATGATGAGGCTTTTCTTCATCTCGAGGCACCGCCGAAACGCGTGGCGGCATTTGATGTGATAGTCCCCTACCCGCGCGGTGAGCATCACTATATGATCTCCCCGGAGAAGATCTTCTATGAGATTGAACGAACAGTAAAATTCTGAAGCGATGAGATATATTTTCAAATTCCCTGATATAGGTGAAGGCCTCACTGAGGGCATCGTGATCGAATGGTATGTTGACAAGGGCACAGCGGTAAAGGTTGGCCAGCCACTTGTAAAGATGGAGACAGACAAGGTGGTGACCGACATACCATCTCCCCGCGAGGGTGTCATCGCCGCACGCTACGGGAAAGTAGGTGAAACGGTTCACGTTGGTGAGACACTTGTTGAGATAGAGATAGCCGGTGAGGCCGGAGCAGAGGCAAAGGCTCCTCAGATAGAGATGGTTGAAGAGACTGGCGCCGGCGTTGTGGGAACCATCGAGGTAGCATCTAACAACGCGTACCTCCCTGCCAGCGACGAGGGTCGCGAAGTGAAGCCAGCAGTTGAAAAAGGTGCCGCACGCAAGGTTCTTGCAACTCCGGTGGCAAGGGCTATGGCACGTGATATGAATATCGACATAAACCTCGTCACTGGCACCGGCCCTGCAGGCAGGGTGATGAAGATTGATATACAGAACTTCCATGCCCCGGCCCCGTCAGCAAAAGCTGCCGCTGTCATAAGCCCTGCGTCACCTGCTGCAGGTGAGCTCATCGAGATAAAGCCGATGAGCCAGATACGCAAGTCGATAGCAAAGAACATGCTTCGCTCGAAACAGAGCACCGCGCATATGACTCTTTTCGAGGAGCCCGAGGTCTCTGCGCTGATAGCAGCACGGGCAAAGTACAAAGAGGAGTACAAAAAAGAAGATATAAACCTCACATACCTCCCCTTCGTCATCAAGGCAGTAGCAGCAGCACTGAAGCGTCACCGCGATCTGAATGCGGAGATGGACTTTGAAAAGGGTAACATCATCTATAAAAACTACTATAACATCGGGATCGCGGTAAGCACGCCTGACGGCCTGGTAGTCCCGGTGATACGTAACGCTGACAGGCTAAGCATCAAAGAGCTCAGCATCGCCGTGGCGGAGATAGCAGTTAAGTCGCGCGACCGCAAGCTGACACTCGACGACATGAAGGACGGCACCTTCACAATCACCAATTACGGTGCACTGGGAGGATGGTATGGCGTGCCGGTAATTAACTATCCGCAGGCTGGCATAATTGGCATAGGCCGCATCAGCCAGAAGCCGGTAGTGATAAACGGTGAGATTAAGGTCGGCAATGTGATGCCTCTCTCTCTCTCTGTTGACCACCGGCTGATTGACGGTGCGGAAGCCACAGAATTCCTTCTTGATGTTGCGGCAGGCATTGCTGACCCGCTCACACTGATAATGAGATAAATTAAAAGTCATATGGATTACGATCTGATCATCATAGGAGCGGGCCCGGCAGGATATGTCGCTGCCATAAGGGCAGGCCAGGCAGGGCTGAAGACAGCCATTGTGGAGAAGAAGAATGTGGGCGGCATGTGCCTTAACTGGGGTTGCATCCCCTCGAAGGCAATGCTCGAGAGTGCAAAATACTTCTCAAGACTCTCATTGGCATCCGAGTTCGGGGTTGAGGGCATCGATCCGAAAAAGCTTTCGTTCAGCTGGGAGAAAGGCGTGAAACGCTCCGAGCGTATCGTCAGGAGACTCACCAAAGGCGTTGAGTTCCTACTTAAGAAGAACAACGTTGAGATCATAACAGGGACCGCCTCCCTTGAGGGCGAAGGCGCGGTGGTGGTTGACAACCGGAATCTTACAGCAAAAAACATAATCATCGCTACAGGGTCTTATCCCAGGCCCCTCCCGTTCAAAGTACAGGAGAAGAAGATACTGAACCTTGAGAACATGTTCTCAATGAAGGATATCCCCCATAAGCTGCTTGTGGCGGGGGAGGGCCCCGTAGCGGCAGAGGTGTCACAGCTGCTGGCTCTTATTGGCAGGGATGTCACGTTTATAAAAACGGCTGAAAAGGTCTTCCCGGCACTTGATGATTATCTTAACACATACATAACCCGGCGATTCGAAACGATGAAGATAAAGGTCATTGAAGGAAGTCAGGGATTTGATTCAATCAATGTAGGTGATTACGAGGGTATTGTGAACTGCATGCCGCGCAAGGGCATCAGGCCGTCAGGCTCTCTCAAGCCGGATACGAATGACAGCTTCTATATAACCGACGACCACTTCATGACCAGTGTCAAGGGCGTCTATGCTGTGGGCGATGTCAACGGTCGCAGCATCTATGCTCATGCCGCCTCAGCACAGGCGCTGGCAGCAGTGAACCATATCCTGGGCATCACGGAGACAATGGAGACAGAGAGGGTGCCTCTCACAATATATACTGATCCGGAGATAGCACAAATTGGAAAGACTGAGCAGCAGTTGACAACTGATGGTGTTGAATACAAGGTAAATGAGTTTCCACTCTCGGCAAACGGAAAAGCGCTCACCGAGGGTAACCCCGAGGGCATACTGAGAATCATCTCCGAGCCAAAGTACGGTGAGGTTCTGGGAGTGCAGATAATAGCACACAATGCAACTGACATGATAAGCGAAGCGGCAGCCTATATGGCTGTGGAGAGCACCGTGTGGGATGTAGCCCGTACGATGCACGCTCACCCGACAATCTCAGAGGTTTTTCTCGAGGCCGGGTCTGACGCTATCGGCACCCCTGTCCATAAATAGTTTTCGCGTCCATGGCTGTCACGGTAATGCCGTACTCTCTCCCCGATGCAGGCTTGTTTGCCGGTAAAGGTGACGGGCTATTGATATGGCAGCCCGAATCGACCGTAATTGTCCTGGGACAGAGCAATACGCCGGAAAAATCACTCATACTTCCAGAGGTGGAGAGAGATAACATACCTGTTACCAAAAGGCCCACAGGAGGCGAGGCGGTTATTCTTACACCTGCCATGGCTGTTATTACGGTTGCCATGAAATTCAGCACCATATTTCCTTCAAAGGAGTTTTTCGGTGAGATCAACGGAGTGATAATCAGAATTCTTTCTGATCTCGGAGTAAATAATCTGGGATTAAAAGGCATCTCAGACATCACCATTGGCCACAAGAAGATATTGGGCTCATCAATGCACCGAAGAGAGAACAGGCTGGTGTACCATGCGGTACTAAATACAGGTGAAGATCCTGATATCTTTGAAAAATATCTTCGACACCCCTCCCGAGAACCTGAATACAGGCAGAACCGGAAACATGGTGAGTTTGTCACTTCACTTGAAAGAGAAGGGTTTCAGATTGAATTTGGAGACCTGGTATCAAAACTGAAATCGCGCCTTACTGAAGATTAAGAATTGCATATTTAAATTGTTTTGACTATTTTTGTCAAAATACTTTGTTCAAAATGAAACTCTTCTCTGAAAAGCTGAAGGATTTAAGACTTCAAAGTGGCGACCCGCTCAGAAAAGTTGCTGCTTTCCTGGATATTGATCAGGCAATACTAAGCAAAATTGAGAACGGGAAGCGAGAGGCCTCCAGGGACCAGGTAGTCAAACTTGCTGAATATTACGGCATTGATATAGACTCCCTCCTTATTCTCTGGCTGTCAGATAAAATCACCTATGATCTCAGTGGAGAACATCTTGCATATGCTGCAATTAAGGTTGCTGAGGAAAGATTAAAATATGCTGCTGCCTCCAAGATTAACATTGAATTCATTAAACAAAAGATAAAGGAGTACTTTGCCGGACAAAAAAATGTGTTGAAGGCATGGCTTTTTGGCTCTTATGCCCGCGGGGCCCATGATTCCGGAAGCGATATCGATATAATGATCCAGATCAGGAAAAATAAATCATTTTCATTGTTTGACCTTGCTGAGATACAGCACCAGTTGGGAAAGCTGACCTCGGGCAGAATAGACATAGTTATGAAGGATGCTGTCAGCCCTGAGATGATGAAGCGCATAAATCCTGAACTTACATTGATTTATGAGAGATAGAAAAATAACAGACAGGGAAAGACTCAAACACATCCTTGAAGGGATAGAAGATCTTGCCCAG
>JALOMO010000149.1 GCA_025455395.1 Bacteroidales bacterium | reverse complement strand
TATGCACATGAGATACTTAAGAGGAAGGGATGGAAGTTTCGCTTCGGGTTTGGAGGCAGCACCAGATATATGGTCAGCATGCTGGAGGAGGGCCAGATGGGATATATCCTCGACGCACAAGCCTTTGATCTGGATGCGGTCAGATCTGTGGAGATGAATCCAAACCATATTCCATACTCGGTCTTTAATGCATATAACTACCATTCAAAGGGTAACCTAACGACCATGATGGATATAATGATCCTTGGTGCCACTGAGATTGATACCGGATTTAATGGAAACGTAGTCACTCACTCTGATGGTCTCCTGCTGCATGGTATCGGAGGTTGGCAGAACTGTTTGCATGCCAGGAATGTGATAATACCAGTACCCCTCTTCCGTGACAGGATACCGGTTATTGTAGACCGTGTGACCACCTTGTGCGGCCCCGGAGAACTGATTGATGTGATTATTACAGAGAGAGGCATAGCTATTAACCCCATTAGGCAGGATCTGATTGATTCAGTGAAGGGTAAGGGCCTGCCGCTGGTCTCAATTGAAGAGTTGAAGGAGACAGCCGAAAGAATATGCGGAAAGCCTGACAAGGCTGCATTTGATGAGAGGGTTGTAGCTGCTATAAAATGGGTCGACGGCACCGTTATAGATGCTGTCCGGAAGGTAAAATTATAATCTAAACTTTTCCAGATGAATAGATACAGATGCCTGATATGCGGATACATTTACGACCCGGAGACAGGTGATGAACAGAATGATGTTCCATCGGGGACTGCCTTTGAAGATCTCCCTTCAGGCTGGCTATGTCCTGTTTGCGGTGCTCCCCGCGATGAATTTGAGGAATATGTTTAGGCTTTCTCCTCGGGGATGTGTTTAAGCACATCAACCAGCAGATCCCAAAACATCTGAACAGTTTCAATCTCGATTCTCTCCTCAGGTGTATGGGCTCCCTTAATAGTGGGGCCGAATGAGATCATATCAATCCCTTTATACTTCTCTAATATCAGTCCGCATTCAAGTCCTGCATGTATGGCTTTAACCTGAGGCACCCTTCCGAAAAGCTTCCGGTATGATTCAATCATAAGGTGTAGGATGGCAGAGTTCATGTTTGGCTTCCAGCCAGGGTAACCATCTGAGTGTGTTACTTTTGCACCTGCAAGATCAAAGCTGGCCTCAGCCTTCATTGCAGCATAATGTTTTGCCTCCTCAGAGGAGCTCCGTTGCGTGGTCACAACATGTATCATGTTGTCACTTGTAAGGCGTACGGTTGCCAGGTTGCTTGACGTCTCAACCAGATCAGGCATATCTCTTGACCATGCCAGTACTCCGTGAGGTACAATACTGAGAGCATTGAGCAGCTTGTGCTGTGTTGTAGCGTCAATGAGCATTGATGGCCGATCGGCAGGTGTCGCAGCAACCTTAAGGTCAGGTTCGAGAGCTCCGAATTCCTCCTTTATCATATTATTATAGTCTGATGCAGCTGCGAGAATTGATTCTTCATGCACAGGGTTGAAGGCTATTGTAACAAATGCTTCCCTTGGGATTGCATTTCGCAGATTTCCTCCGGTGAAACTGCTTATCCGGATATCGAATTTCTTTTCAAGACTCTGCAGTAATGTGCTAATGATCTTGATGGAGTTACCGTAACCCTTGTGTATCTCGTCACCTGAGTGACCACCGTGAAGCCCGGTTACCGAAATATTCATTGCCCTGAATCCTGCCGGAATCTGCTCCGGGGTATATGGTAACATCGCCTGAGTATCTATGCCCCCCGCACACCCAATGAAAAGTATACCCTCATCCTCAGAATCAAGGTTGAGCAATATTTTGCCTGTGAGGAAATCAGGTTTAAGGTTGATAGCTCCCGTCATGCCTGACTCCTCGTCAACAGTGAAGAGGCATTCCAGCCTCCCGCACTGAAGGTACGGATCCGTCAGCAGAGCCATCTGCGCAGCGATACCTATACCATCATCTGCACCAAGTGTTGTGCCCCTTGCGCCGACCCATTTTCCATCAACGACAGGAATTATCGGATCTTGCTCCCAGTTATGAGGGTGTGAAGCATTTTTTTCACCAACCATATCCAGGTGGCTTTGTAGCACCACCGTCATCACCTTCTCCTTTCCCGGAGCGGCATCCCTGACTATAAGTATATTTCCACACTCATCCTCCTTAGCAGCAAGGTTATTCTTCTGTGCAAAATCAATCAGATACTCCCTTATTCTTCCTTCGTTTTTCGATAACCTGGGAATTGTGCAGATCTCTTCAAAATAGCTCCATACCTTCCTTGGTTTAATATCCGCCAGTTGTCCCATGCTTTTTATCAGACTTTTAGTAAGTAAATATTTCTCAATCGGCAAATATAGTTTTTTTCCGATCTATCAGTAATGAGATTTTATCTGCTGAAAGTCTTTTTTTAAACACAAATAATATAATATTTTTACCGACTAACAATTAATAAACTGTGATATATGGACAGACGTACGATAGTTGCGCTGCCGGGTGACGGAATTGGCGCGCTGGTTCTAAAAGAGGCCATCAGGGTTCTTGATGCTGCAGGGTTTGATGCAGAATATGTTTATGGAGACATTGGATGGGATTTCTGGTGTAAGGAAGGTAATCCACTTCCACAGAGAACCATTGACCTGATAGCTAAGTATAAGATAGCCCTTTTTGGTGCTATAACATCAAAGCCCAAGGATGAGGCAGTTGCCGAGCTCAGCCCGGAGCTCCAGGGCAAAGGGTTCAACTATAGCAGCCCGATAGTAGGATTAAGGCAGCATTTCGGCCTTGACATATGCGTCAGGCCATGCCACAGCTACAAGGGAAACCCACTGAACTTCATTCGTCGCGGCAAGGATGGCACACCCGAGGAACCAATGGTTGATGTAGTCATCTTCAGACAGAACACCGAGGGTCTTTACGGCGGTGTCGAGTGGTCTAACCCCCCACAGCAGGTGTATGATGCTCTAATGACTCATCCAAAGTTCCGTGAAAATTTTGGATGGTGCCCTAAGGAGGAACTGGCAGTTTCAACCCGGATTTTTACATGGAAGTATACCGAAAGGATTGTGAGAGCAGCGTTTGAATATGCCTTAAAGAATGGCTACAAATCAGTCACTGTCTGCGAGACGCCTAACGTTATCCGTGAGACATCAGGTCTGATGTGGAAAATTGCCAAAGAGATGCAGAAAAAGGATTTCCCGGGTGTTCAGCTCTGGAATACAAATATTGATGCTCAGATGATGTGGCTGACGAAGAATCCGGAGGATTACGGAGTAATTGTAGCTGGCAACATGTTCGGTGACATTGTCTCTGATGCATTCGCCGGGCTGATTGGTGGCCTGGGCTTTGCCTGCAGTGCTCAGTTCTCGGAAGATGGAGTAGGAGTGTTTGAACCTACCCATGGTTCGGCGCCTAAGTATGCCGACTACAAGGTTTCAATAGTTAACCCGGTGGCAATGATTGAATCGGCCTGCATGATGCTCGATTATATCAACGAAAAGAACATTGCAGCCCGCATCCGAAAGGCAATTGCAGATGTCATTGAGGAGGGCAGGGTGAAGACATACGATATGATGAAACTGTCAGGCAGACAGGAGGTGATAGACATGGGTGCAGCCTCCACAACTGAAATGACAGATGAAATCATTGCAAGACTAAAATAAAACGTCATGACAGAAGAGATAAAAAAACTGTGGCCTGAGCTCGATTGGATTAAGGACCCTGACCTGAGGGAAAAAACGGCCCGTACATGGGAGCTGGCACTTGAAAGAAGCGTGCTGAAGGCAGATGACCTGAACCGCATACCCTTTACTTTGCTTTGTGGCCCGGACCTAAGGGTCACCTTCATGGATCATAAACGGTGTGTTGTACATATAGCCCGTGAGGCGGGGGAGAAGATGAATCACTTCTTCAGGGATGATCTCCCCGTTAATATGGATGTCCTTATCGCTGGTGCAATTCTCGCTGATGTAGGGAAAATGCTCGAGTATGAGCTAGATGCCCAGGGGAAGGCAGTACAGGGCAGATACGGACAGTACCTGAGGCATCCATTCTCAGGCGTCAGCCTGGCAGAGGAGTGCGGGCTTCCTCCTGAAGTGTGCCATATTATTGCTGCCCATGCCCATGAAGGAGACCTGGTAAAACGTACTACCGAGGCATACATAGTGCATCATGCCGACTTCATGACCTTCCTGCCATTTAAGAGCAGGCTATCTTTTTAAGATTCAGATAATTCAGCCGAGCTTCATCTTCTCGACCTCTTCAATGTTGCGCTCGTTGTAGACGATCTTGCCCATCGGCGTATAAAGCAATTCGAGGAAGTCCTTGTAATGCTCAGTTATCTTGCCTCTTACCATTTTCATGGTTGAGTTCATCATTCCATTCTCCTCATTAAAGCTTTCATTGAGTATCCCCAGGGCAACAGGCAGCCAGCGATGGGGAAACATATGTCCGAATTTGCCGTTTATGCGATACTCACTTATCTCTCCCTCGATCAGGTTAAGAACGGCACGCTTACCCTCCTCAGTGGAGGCAGAAAGGTTCCGGTTCTCAAGATAAAGCTTGAGAGCATGCTGATTAGGTACTATCAGAGCCACAGTATATGGTCCCTGATTATTATAGAGCATGCACTGGTCGATATATTTTGACTGCTCACAGAATGCTTCTTCAATTCCTTCAGGGCTGAATTTCTCTCCGTCATCGGCAATAAGAAGACTCTTGAATCGACCCAAAACATAAAGAAAACCGTCTTCTGAGAGGTATCCCCTGTCTCCTGTATGGAGCCACCCATTCTTGAGTGTTTCTTTGGTGGCGCTATCATTTTTCCAGTACCCGTGCATTACGTTTCCTCCTTTGATAAGGATCTCACCATTCTTTCCTGCGGCGAGAGGGTTACCATCTTCATCAACTATCTTCAGGTCAAGGTTTTTGACGAGATAGCCTGATGACCCTAACTTATGCCTGGCAACAGAGTTTGACGAGATGATAGGGGCTGCTTCAGTGAGCCCGTAGCCCTGAAACATCGGAACCCCTATTGCATAGAAAAAACGCTGCAGTTCTATATCAAGAAGGGCTCCTCCACCGATGAAAAACTCAAGCTCACCTCCAAAAACATCCCTTATCTTGGTAAACAGTATTTTGTCAAACAGGTTCAGCAGAGGCTTCTTTAGCCGCTGCAACCCCTCCCCCTTGTTATAACCCTCTTTGTTGTATGAATAGGCCATCTTAAGTGCAAAGTTGAAGAGAACTTCCGTGACTTTCCCTTTTTCCCTGATGCCTTTTTCAATATTCTTTCTGAAGTTCTTTGCCAGGGCCGGAACGCTCATCAGCAGATTGGGCCTTATCTCTTTCATACAGATAGGTATATTCCTGAGACTCTCCATCGGTGTTTTGCCTACCTTGACGGAGGCTATGCTCGCCCCTTTACCCATGAAGGCATAGATACCTGCGGTATGCGCAAATGAGTGGTCCCATGGAAGTATCAGAAGAGTCTTGAAGTGCTGTGGAATATCCATCAGGCTATATGACTGGTACACGTTCGTAACATAATTTCCATGAGTCAGAATGATGCCTTTGGGGTCGGCAGTTGTACCGGAGGTATAACATATATTAGCGAAATCGGAAGGTGAGATGGATGAGGTGAATTCTTCAAAAGCTTTTCTGTTGGAAGGATTTTCGAGCCATTCTCTTCCTATCTTCCTCACCTCATTAAAATGAATCTCGCTCCCGGAATACTCTTCCCTGGGGTCCATGAAAATTACTTTCTC
>JALOMO010000060.1 GCA_025455395.1 Bacteroidales bacterium | reverse complement strand
AATGCCAGCGGCCTACTTCCTCAGGGATAATATCGCCGCCTGTCAGATGCATGTTCACTTTCACAGAGCCCGAACCTCCACTGAAACTATTTGTCAGCAGCGAGGCGATGCCTGATGCATCTGATTGTATTTCGATATTCCCATTGTTTGTAAGGGAGGTAAATGTGGCCCTGGCTCCTGGCTCCATTACCATCCCGAGACCGGAATTAAGTGTAAAGGAGGGCCCCGGGGTTGATGTGGGGTAATTTGCGAGTCCGCCGGGAATGATGATATTATTGGTAGTGCCAGGGACATTTTTGCCGGCCCAATTGCTGGGGTCGCTCCATGATGTGCCATTAGTGCCGGTCCAGAGACTGTACATCATCTCATAAGCACCAATATCTGTGGTGGCAATTCTTGTTGCGCCCGTTATGTCTGTCGACGGGATCGTCACTCCTGTATAACTATTGGTACCGCTGTCACGAAGAGGCGCCTTCGATTGCGTTATATGCCAAGACTGAAGCTGGTGTGCCGTTAAGCCCGATATGGTTTGTTCCACCCCAGAAAACACTGTTTACGATAATAGCCCCGGTTGAATTTTCAAGGTACAGCGATGTTCCGTCACTGACTGGTGAAGTGCTGTATACAATAGTTGAGTTGACTATTCGGGGAGAGCTTGAAAGGGATGCCACTGTTCCGCCCCTTAGTGTTACAGATGAAGAGCTGTTGCCATTAAAGAGGCAATTGGTGATGACAGGGGCTGATGCTGCCTCGATATACACTGCTCCTCCGTGTTCAATGGCGTTATTGTTTAAGAAGGTACATCCTGAGATGGAAGGTGTTGCTCCGCTAAGAACGGCTATTGCCCCTCCCTTGGAGGCGATACAGTTCAGAAATGTGGTATTCGTAACAGTCACTCCTGATGATGCCAGACGGAGACCTCCTCCAAGGAGCCCGAACTTGACATGGTCTCTCCTTCCTCTTTCAAAAGTACAGTAACTGATCTGGCTTGTGCCTGATGATGTTATTGTTATGTTCCCCCATGAATCTGCAGCCTCTCCGGTTATTCCGTCCAGGTCAGTATCGGCAGTAAAAAGAATGGGGCTTAATATGGTTCCAACAGCATTTATCCGTCCGGTGCCGGATACGAATATTGCAGCCCTGTACTGTAGCGCTATTAGTTTTGTCCCCGGGGCGACGGTGAGCGTTTCATTATCAACATAAATATTTCCGTTGAAATATTTTGTACCTGAAATTGTAAAATCACCTGCCAGAAAGCCGCTGTACGGGTTTGCCAGGCTGCCGTCACCCTGTAGCTGAGCGGTTGCCGACAATAGTGACAGGATGGTAATTACAAATAAAAGCAGAATCCTCTTCATGCTTGACCTTTCATATTATGACAACCTCAACAGCTGAAAGGTTGCGGGTTAATCGCCCTATTTCAGCAGCTGAAAGCTATTTATGGCACAAAAGTACTAATTCTCAGTTTACTCTCAAATAATATATTGCATATATAAGAAGAACAGTTGGTTGATGCCGAACCTCTCTTCTTGCTATATTTGTAAATATCGCAATTTATATGCCACATAGGGGGAAGATTTTATCAAGAGCCCTGAAAATACTTTTCAACAGCTCAGGAAGCCAGACTGTTAACAGCGCTCTCATTCTTGTAGCCCGGTCAATTATTCCGTTGGTTGCGATACTTCTTATCCGACATTATGTAGACACTGTTGTAAATGCGGGGAGTGAAGGTCTGTCATCAAATCTGAAGTCTGTTACGGGACTGATAGCCTCACTGGCCCTGGCAATTCTTGCAGACGATCTGCTTCAGTTAATAGGACATTACATCTCAAAAAGGCAGGGATATCTCATTGAAAATCACATTGCTGCTTTGATCCATACTCATGCGGTCAGTATGGGGTTGAGGTTCTTTGAAGATCCGGCTTTTCACGACAGTCTATCAAGAGCTGCAAGAGATATTTCATGGAGGCCATCCGCGATCTTATCTGATTTAATTCTGTCAGTGAAAGGATTTCTTTCATTCATTGCGATGTGTTTCATACTGAGAGATTTCGGGATTATCCCGTTGGCCGGGCTGGTGGTGATATTTCTGCCAGTCCTGTTTTTAAGGCTTCGCAATTCCGGGAGGCTTTATGAAGTAAAGAAATCGGTTACTGCCCATTCAAGGCAGGCAGCCTATTTCAGCTGGTTGCTCACAGGCGAGAAGCCGGCCAGGGAAGTCAGGCTCTTTGATCTCGGGAAGTTCTTTGAAAAGCATTTTCATAGTTCCTTTGCTGCATCAAAAGAACCGGAGCTAAGGGTCATCAAAGCAAACACCAATTACGAATTTTTAGCCTCTTTTGTCAAAGTTATGGCATTTGCAGGGGTACTTATTTATGCAACAGCCCTTTATATTGATTCAGGAATAACAGCTGGTGAGATGGCCATGTACCTGATAGCCTTCAGACAGGCGGTAGTTTATTTACGCGATGCTGTTTCAGGCATTTCCGGTCTGGCTGAAAACAGGCTTTTCCTTAATGACCTCTTTCATTTCCTCGACAGGGAGTCCGATATACCAATTAATCGAAATATTTCAGACATACATTCCTTCAGTGCGCTTGAGGCGGTAAATCTTAGTTTTACCTATCCCGGGGCAAGCATCGCGGCAATCAGGAATGTCAACCTTCGGATAAGAAAGGGCGAAAAAGTTGCAATTGTTGGTCCCAATGGGTCAGGCAAGACCACTCTTGTGAAACTGTTATGCAGACTTTATGACCCCGGCTCAGGGGATGTAATGCTTGACGGAGTGAGTGTCTCCAGATTTGACCCGGATGAGTACAGACGGTTGTTCTCAGTTGTATTCCAGGATTTTATGCTATATTATCTCTCTGCCGGCGACAACATACGTCTGGCAGATTCAACCGGCAGCAGGGACAAGGACAATGTCAGGGAAGCAGCTTTCAGGGCCGGAATATCAGGTGTACTTGAAAATCTTCCGGAAGGTTATGAAACAATCCTTGGGCATCATACCGGCGGAAGCAGGGAACTCAGCTGGGGTGAGTGGCAGAAGATAGCAATAGCAAGGGCTTTGTACAGGGATGCTCCTCTGCTTGTTCTTGATGAACCCTCCTCCTCTCTTGATGCTGATTCAGAGTTTGAGATATTTTCAGAGCTAGACAGGATAACAGAGGGAAGGACACTGATTCTTATCAGTCACCGCCTTGCTTACGTAAGGAATGCTGACCAGATCATCGTACTTGACAGGGGTATTATTGCAGAGAAAGGCACACATGATGACCTTATGGCAGCAAAGGGGTTGTATCATGCCATGTTCACAAAGCAAAAATCAAATTATTTATGATCACTGAAGGGACAGGGTCCGTACCTGTTTTAAGGCTTTTGCTTCTTCTCAGCAGGGTTTCATTCACTGACAAGGAGAGGCAGGAGGCCGGAGCATTATGCAGGTCATTCAGTGACTGGCGTCTCTTTACTGATCTGGCCATAAGACATGGTGTGGCAGCCCTGGCATGGCAGAATCTTACTGATATGCAATTGGATGACAGCGTTCCGGAACCGGAACGGATTATCCTTGAAGGGATAAGGCTAAAGAGCATAGCAAGGGTTACCTTCATTACAGATGCAGTGGCAGAAATAGTCGCTATGCTTGAGAGTGCCGGTATCAGGGTGTTATTGTTGAAGGGTCTGTCTCTTGAGCATGCAGTTTATGGCTCCAGGGGTCTGCGGCAGATGAGTGATGCGGACCTTCTTGTTGCCCCTGAATTGATATTCACTGCAAGGGATGTGCTGACAAAGGCTGGTTATAAATCGCAGCCAATGAAGTCCCCGCTCTACAGACATATCATCCTTGACCTCGGCAACCATCTGCCTGAAATGCACAGGGGAGGGATGTCAGTTGACCTTCACCATCGCCTTTTTGGCCCGCAGGGCACTGAAATGGTCAGGGAGGCGATCGAAAACCCAGCGATAATACAGGCAGAGGGACGCACCTTTAATGTCCTGCCCCCTCAGACAGCCTTCCTCGGACTTATAAATCATATTTTCAAGCACGAGGTCAAGGGGGAGTTTCAGCTCAGGCTATATACAGATGTGTTTGCACTCATCGAAAAGTACCGCGATGAGATCTTTACTCGCAACCTTCAATCAAATATTGAAAACTCAGGCATTGAAAGTGAAGTCAGAATTGTTCTTTCAATACTTAAGCAATCTTATTCCCTTGAGATACCTGCAATTTCCCTTGCACTGACAGATTCTGAAAAGGAACGTGTAAACGGTTTCATGGAAAAGCTCCGTCGGCCTGACAGTATTATACCTCAGAGTCCCCGCAGTAAATATTTGGATATTTTAGAATCGCTACCCGGGATAAGGCGTAAGCTTATCTTCGTAGCGAGTGATATATTCCCATCTCCGGGCTTCATGAAGAAAAGGTACAACTGCCAGTCTGCTGCAAGTGCACTATTACACTACCCTCACCGACTTGGCAAGGCCGTCTGGATTTTTACTCTTCTTTTGTCGAAAATCAGAGGTAAATAACACAAATACTAAGCTCAGGCTATTTTTTTTCTTTAGTTCTTGACTTAATTCAAATTTATTTATATCTTTACTAAAGTCAAGTCTGTTTGATACTTAGTGCTATTGAGAATTTTAGTCAGGGTTAAGAAAACCGGAATAATATGTCTGATTCATTCAAAAGTAACTGCATGGAGTGAATAAGACCGCTGGCGGGGCGCTGTCTCGCTGCTGATTGTTACGCCTCGTGCGCCGGTTTGGCCCTGGAAGGGCGGGGCCGCTGCCCCGGGAATCTTCTTCCCGGGGCAGTTTTCTGTCATGTCTCATCGGCGCTTTTATCCTAAAAGAGTTACTTTTGCAGAAACAGCAGTTTCGATGAAGAGTGCACTTTACCTGTATAACACCATTTCTCGGAAGAAAGAGTTATTTGAACCTGTTTCACCTCCGTTCGCAGGGATGTATGTATGCGGACCAACTGTTTACAGTGAAACGCATCTGGGACACGCACGTCCGTTCATTACATTCGATATTCTTTACAGGTATCTGATGCATCTGGGCTATAAGGTACGATATGTCCGCAATATTACCGATGTTGGGCACCTTGAGAATGAGTCAGACGATACGGGAGAGGACAGGATAGCACGAAAGGCCCGGCAGCTGAATCTAGAGCCCATGGAGGTTGTTCAGAAGTACATGAACAGTTTTCACAGGGCAATGGGGCGGCTCAATATCCTTGAGCCATCAATAGAACCGCGTGCAACCGGACATATTATAGAGCAGCAGAATATGATTGATGCACTTCTGAGGAAGGGATATGCCTATGAATCAAACGGGTCTGTTTATTTTGATGTAGAGAAATACAGTAAGGCATATCCGTACGGTATTCTTTCAGGAAGGGTACTGGAGGAGATGCAGGCAAACAGTCGTGTGCTTGAGGGTCAGGATGAAAAGCGCGGGCAGTTTGATTTTGCACTATGGAAGAAGGCCTCACCGGCACATATAATGCGCTGGAGTTCACCCTGGAGCGAAGGCTTTCCAGGGTGGCACCTGGAGTGCTCGGTGATGAGCACAAAGTACCTCGGTGAGGTGTTTGACATACACGGTGGAGGAATGGATCTTATTTTTCCGCATCATGAGTGTGAGATAGCTCAGAGTACTGCCGTGAAGGGACACTCACCAGTGAGATACTGGGTTCACAATAACATGATCACCATCAACGGGCAGAAGATGGCACGATCTCTCGGCAACTTCATAACCCTTGATGAACTTTTCACAGGAAGTCACAAAATGCTCCTGCAGGCCTATTCACCCATGACCATCAGGTTTTTTATACTTCAGGCACAGTACCGCAGCACCCTTGACTTCAGCAATGAGGCACTTCTTGCAGCCTCGCTGGGGTTGCAGAAACTCATGGTTGCGGCCAGGACCCTCGAAGGGCTGAAGCCATCAGACTGTTCCACCATAGATGTCTCAGGAATAGAGGAGAAGTGCTACGAGGCTTTAAGTGACGATCTTAACACACCGGTCGCTATAGCTCACCTCTTTGATGTCGTCAGGATAATTAACCTTGTAAATGACGGCAAGGAGAAGCTGTCATCAGATGACATAAAGTCTCTTCAGCAACTGTTCAAAACCTTCGTTTATGATATCCTTGGCCTGGTGCAGGAGGAGGGTGGCGGAAGTGAGAAGCTTTCCGGTGTCCTTTCTATTCTTCTTGAGCTGAGGCAGGAAGCCAAGGCCAGGAAGGAGTGGTCCGTTTCTGACCGTATACGAGACAGGCTCAGTGCCCTGGGGATTACAGTTAAGGACCGCAAGGACGGGTACGACTGGGAGATATCCTCATGACCGGCATGTCATTCAGAACGAGGATCATAAAGGCAGGCAGCCTGGAGATCGGAGGCACTCACCCTGTGCGCATCCAGAGCATGACCAATACCGATACACTTGACACAGCTTCGTGCGTCAGTCAGTGTATCAGGATCATAGAGGCCGGGGGAGAACTGGTGAGGCTCACTGCCCAGGGAATAAGGGAGGCTGAGAATCTTGCAGCTATCAGGCGTGAGCTGCGCAGGGCCGGGTTTGACACACCCCTCTGTGCAGACATACATTTTAATCCTGCCGCAGCTGAGGTCGCTGCCCGTATCGTGGAGAAAGTCCGCATCAACCCGGGCAACTATGCTGACAAACGAGCATCATTCATACAACATGATCTCACAGAGAGTGAGTATGCAGCAGAACTGGAGCGTATAAGGAATCGGCTTCAGCCTCTGATAAATATCTGCAGGGAGTATGGCACTGCCGTGCGGATAGGGGTGAATCACGGCTCACTGTCAGACCGCATCATGACAAGATACGGGAACACGTCAGAGGGAATGGCAGTTTCAGCTGCTGAGTTTCTGCGGATATTCAGGAGCGAGGGATTCAACAATATTATCGTTTCGCTCAAGTCTTCCGATACTCGCGTCATGGTTGAATCAAACCGGATGATTGTAAGAATGATGTCTGAAGAAGGGATGGACTATCCGATACACCTTGGTATAACGGAGGCGGGGGAGGGTGAAGACGGACGAATTATCTCAGCGGCAGGCATAGGGACCCTGCTGGCAGAGGGGATAGGCGACACTGTGAGGGTTTCACTTTCAGAGGCTCCTGAACGGGAGATACCGGTAGCCAGGGAGATAATCAGGTTCATTGGCGGCCCTTCCGGAAGGGTCACAATACCTTCTCCACCAATCACGATGGCCCCGGTTATAGAACGATATATTCCTTCAGTCTTAACTGACAACAACGGTGTGTACATTGATGAGAAGGGAGAACCCTGTGAACAGGATATTTTTTCTTTCAGTGCGGATGAGCTGCAGTACCAGGACGATGATGAGGTTTTAAGCAAAGTTCTGAATCCCGTCTTCAATGAGGATGATCATGAAAGACTGAGCATTGATGCTGCTGCTCTGTTGGGCAGGTTCTTCATAGCACGCAGGCCGGCAGGGCTGATAATAAGCAACAGGGGAAAGGTCAGGGGGGAGGCGCTGCGTTCGATTGCCTTTGCCATTTTACAGGCGACTGAAGCACGTATTACAAGGACGAGGTACATATCATGCCCTACCTGCGGAAGGACTAAATTCAATCTTGAAGAAGCAGTCCGCAGGGTCAAGGAGGCAACGTCGCATCTTACCGGGATGAAGATTGCCGTGATGGGATGTGTTGTAAACGGTCCGGGGGAGATGGCAGGCTCTGACTACGGTTATGTAGGTGCTGCAGAGGGTAAGGTACACATATACAGGGGCACCGAGGCAGTGATGAAGAACATCCCCGAAAATGAGGCGCTGACGCTTCTTCTAGAACTGATAGAGAGAGATCAGGCTAAGCGGTAATCGAGCTGTTTCTTCTGCAGGTCAGCCTTCGCTACTTCCACCCTTATCTTATCGCCAAGCATAAACACCTTACCGGAACGGCGTCCCCTGATGCAGTAGTTCTCCTCGTCGTATTCAAAGAAGTCATCCTGCAACTCGCGAATGGCGATCATGCCTTCACACTGGTTCTCGATGATCTCTACGTAGATACCCCATTCTGTCACACCCGAGATAACGCCGTCAAACGCCTGACCGATCTTATCGCTCATGAACTCTACCTGCTTGTACTTTATCGATGCTCTTTCTGCATCGGCCGCCAGACGCTCTCTCTTTGATGAGTGTTCGCATAGCTTTGCATATTTTTCTTCGTCGCGCGGCGCCTGTTTCTCAAGGTATCTAGTCAGCAGGCGGTGAACCATCATATCGGGGTAGCGCCTGATTGGTGAGGTAAAATGTGTATAGTGGCTGAAGGCAAGTCCATAATGACCGATATTGTCTGTTGAATAGACCGCCTTTGCCATTGCCCGCAGCGCCAGAGTCTCAATCACATTCTGTTCCTTTTTTCCAGATACATCATTTAACAGTTTGTTCATGGCTGCTGAAAGGCCTTTCACATCCTGTGAGTCAAGTGAATAACCAAACCGTTTGATGAAGTAGCTGAATGAACTGAGCTTTTCACTGTTAGGTTTATCGTGAATACGATAGACAAATGTTTTTCCCTTCAGTCTTTTACCTACAAATTCTGCCACTCTTTTATTGGCCAGCAGCATGAACTCCTCGATGAGCTGGTTGGAGGTGCCAAATTCGCGGAAATGGATGCCCAGAGGAATACCCGTCTCGCTAAGGTTGAATTTCACCTCCAGGCGTTCGAAGGCAAATGAGCCGGAGGAAAACCGTTTCTCACGGAGTTTTTGAGCAAGGTCGTGCAGTGTAAGTACCTGCTCACTCAAGTCACCTTCCCTGGTATCAATCACCTTCTGGGCTTCAGCGTATGAGAAGCGTCTGGCTGACCTTATTATTGTGCGCCCAAACCACTCACTGACAATATTGGCGTTGCTGTCCATCTCGAATACAGCCGAGTAAGTAAGCTTGTCCTCGTAAGGGTTCAGGGAACATATATGATTTGATATTTTCTCCGGTAGCATTGGCACAGTACGGTCAACGAGATATACCGATGTTGCTCTATCCTGAGCCTCTTTCTCCAGAATTGACCCGGGTTTAACATACCAGGTTACGTCTGCAATATGAACCCCTACTTCCAGGTTACCGTCAGGTAGTTTTTTCAGTGAAAGCGCATCATCAAAGTCCTTGGCATCTTCCGGGTCAATGGTGAATGTGGGCACATTGCGGAAGTCTCTTCTGTCCTTAATGTCTTCTTGAGTAATCTCCGCAAGTATCTTTTCCGCGGCTCTTTCAACTTCCGCATCGAACCTGTAGGGCAGGCCGAACTCAGCAAGGATGGCGTGCATCTCTGTCTCGTTTTCACCAGGATAACCAAGCACCTCTGTTATCTCACCCACCGGATTGCGTGACCGTTGATCCCATTCTACAATCCTGGCAACGGCTTTCTGGCCCTGTTTCGCCCCGTTAAGCTTGGGCAGGGGGATGAAAAGATCAAAGGGCATATTCTTGTTGTCAGGCATGAGGAAGGCAAACTGAGGTGTAAGTTCAATGGTCCCTACAAATGATGCCCGCGAGCGTGTAATAATTTCAACCACCTCTCCTTCAAGCCTTTTGCCTTTATGCCGGGCATATAGCAGCACCTTTACCTGGTCACCGTGCAGTGCGGTACGGAGATTCCGGGCAGCAACAAATACATCCTCCTCCAGTTCCTCCGTGATAACGAAGGCATAGCCGAACTTTGTAAGATCGATGCTACCCGTGATGTATGCTCCGGATGTCTTCACCAGAAATTTACCATGACCGCGTTCTTCAGCAAGACCTTCCTTCTTCATGCGGTGCAGGGCATCACTGAGGGCTCGCTTCTCTTCTTTTTCTGTTACATGGAGTCTTGAGGCTATCTGTTTGTAATTCAATGGCTGTCTCGGATTTTTCATCAGCACTCCGGTGATAAGTTCAATGAATTTCTTCTGGTCAATACCGGAGTCTTTGCTGTCCTTGTTTCTTCTTGACATTTTGTGTTCTTGTTTGCTATTCCAAAGATAGGCCGAAATTGGCTACCTTTGTGTGACAAATATTATTATGATCTCAAGCTCCTCAATCCCATCACGTTCCGACAGGGTGGTTGTTCGCAGGATCAATAACGAATGCCTGCTGATACCACTTACACATGACATTGCCGATATGGATTCTCTGTACAGACTGAATGAGACTGCTGCCTTTATCTGGGAACTGATTGACGGAAGACGTGACATTAAAGAGATAACGGCCAGGGTGGCCGAAGAGTTCGATGTTGATCAGCCTGAAGCTGAAAAAGATTTACTTCTTTTCCTTGTCGATGTGCAGGACTTTCTTTATTTCAGTGAAGGGTGACAGTTGATCTTATCATAGCCGGTTACAGGATCCGACTGCGCTCTGAGGATGGTGTTATTCTAATGCCTGATGAGCGTTTTACAGCTTTTATCACTTCCTCAGGCGGCGAGCCTGACCTCGTTATTGACATTTCAAATGAGAGTGCTGCTATTCCCGACTCCGCAGCCAGAGTATTCAATGCACCTCTTATTGAAGAGAGACCTTCCGGACCGAAGAACACCGGTGATACATTCTGGGAGGTTGCTTCTGACGGTGAGGGGACTTATATTACAGCCATGCTTAAAGATCCGGTAAGGAAGCCATTGCTGGTGATACCAAGGAAGTCAATGTCATGGCAGCTGTATACTCAGATACCCGGATCGGAGGCTGATCCGTTGCCATATCCTCTTGACGGGCTTATACTCTATTTTCTTACCTCCTTAAAGGGAGGAATTATGCTACACGGCTCAGGAGTAATTTGCGGCGGAAGGGGGTGGATCTTTACAGGTAGGTCAGGCAGCGGGAAGACTACCATGGCGATGATCTTTGACCGTAGCGGTGATCGCGTTATCCATGATGACAGGCTTTTAATCAAAGAGGAGGGTGGTCGATGGATGATGCACAGCACCCCTGTTTACCGTAATGACGAACCACGCAAGGCACCAATTGATCATCTGTGGGTTATAAGTCACGGCAGATCAAATATCTCTCAGCAGCTCTCGGGCGCCGAGGCCGTGGGAATGATCATTTCCAACTCTGTACAGCAGAACTGGGACAGGGAAGCTGCCGGCAGGCTTATAGCCAGGGCTGAGAAACTGACATCATCTGTCAGAGTAAGCAGGCTGGCATTTCTGCCCGACAGCACTATCCGCGACTACCTTTATGCCCGGGAGAGTGAATCATACGTTATCGCATCGAAGGCAGCGGCATCAATTCTTGCCGATGAGAAGGCAATACTGATAACTGCCGGTGGATACAGCATGTGGCCGGCGATAAAACCTGGCGACAGGATAATTGTTACTCCATGCGACCCTGTTGACCTTTCTGCAGGTGATGTGGTAGCAATAAGGCGTGACAGGGGGTTTGTGGCTCACAGGATCACCGAGATCAAAAGAGATTCTGCCTTCATCTTAATAAGGACCCGCGGTGATGCCAGTATGGTATCTGATCCATGGGTCACTGAAACAGACCTGGCAGGTTTGGTAACTTCAGTCAGGAGAGGGAAGAAACAATTAAAAATCAGTTCAAGTAGAATTCCTTACCTCCTTGGTTGGCTTCTTGCTGCAGTTGCCGGCATCTCAAAGAGAAGGTTCAGCAAAAAGAGCTGAGGCATCAGATAAATTAAAGTTTTGATATTAAGGGTTCATGAGGTACTTTTACCCCACAAAATCGTAACAGGTGAAGAGAGATATTAAAGACTCACTGCGCAGCAGGATACTGGTACTTGACGGCGCCATGGGCACGATGATACAGCGGCACAGGCTCACAGAAGAGCAGTATCGTGGCGCTGGTTTCAACTCACATCCCCATTCACTCAAGGGAAACAATGATCTTCTGTCTGTCACCCAGCCGGAGATCATCAGAGACATACACCTGGACTATCTCAGGGCCGGAGCAGATATCATCAGTACGAACACTTTCAATGCCAATCGCATCTCCATGGCCGACTATGGCATGGAGGATCAGGTATACAGTATTAATGTTGCCTCAGCCAGGCTTGCCAGGGAAGCTGTTGAACTACATCGCAGTGAGACAGGACAGGATGCGTGGGTTGCAGGTTCAGTAGGCCCGACCAACCGTACAGCCTCCATGTCTCCCGATGTCAGTGACCCCGGAGCACGCACAGTGACATTCACCGGACTGGCTGATGCATATTCGGAGCAGGTAAGAGGACTGATAGACGGGGGAGCAGACCTGTTACTGGTTGAGACTGTCTTTGATGGGCTCAATGCCAAGGCGGCACTATTCGCCATAAGCGCAGTCCTGGAGGAAAAGGGGGCAGACATTCCTGTGATGGTCTCGGGGACTATCACCGATGCCAGCGGCAGGACACTTACAGGTCAGACGCTCGAGGCATTCCTGATAACGATGTCGCACTACCCACTGCTGAGTATAGGACTCAACTGTGCCCTGGGAGCCGAACAGCTGAAGCCTTTCATTGAAGAACTTTCTCTCAAGGCTCCATTCTTTGTATCTGCCCATCCCAACGCAGGGCTGCCCAACCAGTTTGGTGAGTATGACCAGAGTGCTGATTTTATGGGCGGAGTTGTCAGTGAATTCATGCAGAACGGATGGGTCAATATCATTGGTGGATGCTGCGGCACTACTCCTGAACATATAAGGGTTATAGCTGAAGCTACCAGGGGCTTCGCCCCCAGGGCTTTGCCGGAGAGAGAGCATCTTACATCTCTGAGCGGCCTCGAGCCTCTGGTAATTCGACCCGAGACCAATTTCGTAAACATAGGAGAACGAACGAATGTATCGGGGTCACTAAAGTTTGCCAGGCTTATACGCGAAGGCAACTTCCAGGCAGCTCTTGACGTAGCCCGTGACCAGGTTGAAGGAGGAGCACAGGTCATAGATATATGCATGGATGATGCCATGATTGACGGGGCAGCGGCCATGACGAGATTTATCAACCTCCTGATGAGCGAGCCTGACATTGCAAGGCTGCCACTGATGGTTGACTCATCAAAATGGGAGGTTATTGAAGCAGGACTGCGCTGCATCCAGGGGAAACCTGTTGTAAACTCAATCAGCCTCAAGGAGGGGGAGGAAGAGTTTCTTTTAAAGGCCCGCCTTATTCGCCGATACGGGGCAGCTGCTGTAATAATGCTTTTTGACGAGCGCGGACAGGCTGACACCTTTGAACGCAAGAGGGAGGTGGCAGAGCGGTCATACAGGCTGCTGACAGAGAAGATTAACTTCCCTCCCGAAGATATCATCATTGACCCCAACGTTCTTGCAATTGCAACCGGGATAGAAGAGCATAATAACTATGCCGTTGACTATATTAAGGCAACGGAATATATCAAGGCAAACCTTCCTTTTGCAAGGGTGAGCGGAGGTGTAAGCAACCTATCCTTTTCATTCCGTGGCAATGACCCTGTCAGGGAAGCAATGCACGCCGTCTTTCTCTATCATGCTATAAAGTCGGGGATGGATATGGGAATTGTCAATCCCGGGCTGCTGAAGGTATACACTGCCATAGAGCCTGACCTGCTCCGTCTCACGGAGGATGTGGTCATGAACAGACGAAAGGATGCCACCGACAGGCTGCTTCAGTACGCCTCAGGCATTAAAGGCACAAAGCAGGATGAAGGGACTAAGCAACTTGCCTGGAGGAACAGCGATATTATCAGCCGGATCAGGTATGCACTCATAAACGGCATTGATTCACATATTGCAGATGACGTTGAGGAAGCCAGGCCCCTCTTTGAGAGGGCCCTGAGGATAATTGAAGGACCGCTGATGGATGGCATGAACGAAGTGGGTGATCTCTTCGGCTCGGGCCGCATGTTCCTTCCCCAGGTGGTAAAGAGCGCAAGGGTCATGAAGAAGGCAGTGGCACAGCTCACCCCCCATATAGAGGCAGAAATGAAGGTCGGAGAGGTTTCAACGACCGGCAAAGTGCTACTGGCGACGGTAAAGGGTGATGTGCATGACATTGGAAAGAATATTGTCGGCGTCATTCTATCTTGCAATAATTACCAGGTAACAGACCTGGGTGTTATGGTACCTGCACAGACTATTCTTGACACAGCTGAACGTGAGAAGGTCGACTTTATCGGACTCTCGGGATTGATCACTCCGTCTTTGGAGGAGATGGTTCACGTCGCTTCCATGATGGAGGCAAGAGGCATGAAGATACCTTTGCTGATTGGAGGAGCAACAACCTCGGAGATCCACACAGCAGTTAAAATAGCCCCTTCATATTCTAATACTGTTGTCTATGTAAAGGATGCCTCGAGGGCAGTGCCTGTACTTTCAGGGCTCATGAATCGCGACAACGTCCTTGCCAGTGCAGTTAAGGATAAGTATGAGCGATTGAGAAAGGAACACGAAGCATCCAGAAAGGATAAAAAACTTATCTCACTGGAAGCGGCAAGACGCAACTGTTTCAGGACTGTAGAGCCTTCACCTGCTCCGTTGACAACAGGAGTTATCAATTCTGGTCCGGTAAAGGCTAAGCAGCTTGTCGAATATATAGACTGGACATTTTTCTTCTTTTCCTGGAGGATCAGCGGACGCTTCCCGGAGATATTTGACGACCCTGTAAGAGGCCCGGAAGCCAGGAAGCTGTATAATGACAGTTTAAGCATGATAGACAGAATAATTTCTGAAGATCTGCTGGAGATACAGGCTTTATCGGGAATTTTCCCGGCTGAGAGGCATGGTGATGATGTGAAGATATTTGCAGGAGGGAAAGAGAGGGAGGCATGGTTTCGTTTTCTCCGTAACCAGGAGCAAAAGGAAGCAGGCAAACCCAACTACTGCCTCGCTGACTTTGTTGCTGAGAAAGACGATCATGCGGGAGCCTTTGTGGTCACAGTTAAGATTAAGGAGACTCTCCCTGAAGATTTTTCAGGAGATGACTATAAGAAGATAATGCTTCATATTCTTGCTGACCGTTTTGCCGAGGCTGCTGCCGAATGGTTGCACCGCGAGATCCGTGTCAGGCATTGGGGTTATGCCCCTGAAGAGAAACTCCCGGTATCTGAACTCTTTAAAGTGAAGTACCAGGGAATCAGGCCGGCACCGGGTTACCCTGCATGTCCTGATCATACAGGTAAAAAGGTGATATTTGATATTCTCAACGCGACGGAGACCATTGGTGTGACGCTGACAGAGAGTTATGCCATGGTTCCGGTCTCTTCGGTAAGCGGATATATTTTTGCTTCACCCGGTTCAGTTTATTTCAATGCTGGCATGATAGGCAGAGACCAGCTTGAGGATTATGCTAACCGTTGCGATATCTCAGTGGAAGAAGCAGCAAAATGGCTTGCCCCAAATCTTTAACCTTCATTTATGAAAAGCACGACAGTAATAGATCTGATACACAGTTCAAAGAAGCCCCTTTTCACGTTCGAGCTGCTTCCGCCGCTCAAGGGTCACAGCATTGAGCGTATTTACCATACAATAGAAGGGTTGCTGGAATATGCACCCGCATACATTAATTTTACTTCTCACCGGAATGAAATGGTTCTTATGGAGAGGCCTGACGGTCTTCTTGAGCGAAGGATCACGCGAAAGCGTCCCGGAACCATAGCTCTTGCTGCCGCGGTTAAGTACAAGTACAACGTTAATGTTGTACCTCATATTCTTTGCGGAGGGTTCTCAAAAGAGGAGACTGAGAATGCCCTGATAGAGATGAACTTTCTGGGTATCAATGATGTGTTGGCTTTAAGGGGGGATCCCCCCAGGGGTAGCCGGGTGTTTATCCCCGATCCGGAAGGGCACAGGAACACCAGCGAACTTGTTCAGCAGATTGCTGACATGAACAGGGGCCATTATCTTGATCCTGAGCTGAAGAACACAAATGCCACATCGTTTTGTATAGGTGTTGCAGGTTATCCCGAGAAGCATTTTGAGGCACCCAACATGAAGAGTGATCTTGTAAATCTGAAGCGCAAGGTTGATGCAGGGGCATGTTATATTGTCACGCAGATGTTTTTTGACAATGAAAAGTTCTATGCTTTCCGTGATGCCATCCATGCCATGGGAATAACGGTACCGGTAATCCCGGGGATCAAGCCGGTTTCAGCCATCACGGATGTCAACCTGCTGCCCCAGACATTCCATATAGATATTCCGGAGGAACTGGTGCATGAGCTGGCGAAGTGTAAAAATGATGATGAAGCCAGGGCTACTGGGATTGAATGGGCAACGATTCAGAGCCGTGACCTCCTTAAAAACGAAGTGCCGGGGATACATTACTATACCCTCGGCAGATCGGATAATATAGCCCGTATTGTAAAAGCTTCCTTTTAGAGACCGAAAGCTTTTTTAATCTCGGCAACCCTGTCGAGCTCCTCCCATCTGAAGAGATGAACTGTAATCTTCTTATCAGGTTTGCCGTTAAATGAGCGGAATGTTTTTTCTGCAGTACGTGGCTGACGTCCCATATGGCCGTATGCAGCCGTCTCACTGTAAACAGGTTTGCGAAGTCCGTAGGCCTTCTCTATCATTGCAGGACGCAGGTCAAACATCTTCTCGATCTTTCGTGCTATCTCGCTGTCACTGACCTTTACTTTAGATGTACCATAGGTATTGACATACAGTCCAACCGGTTTGGCAACACCAATGGCATATGAAACCTGTACGAGCATTTCGTCTGCCACGCCGGCAGCCACCATATTCTTGGCTATATGACGGGCAGCATAAGCAGCTGAGCGGTCAACCTTTGAGGGGTCTTTTCCGGAGAAGGCACCGCCTCCGTGGGCGCCGCGCCCCCCGTATGTGTCAACGATGATTTTTCTTCCCGTGAGGCCGCTGTCGCCGTGAGGGCCACCGATAACGAACTTACCGGTCGGATTGACGTGGTATTTGATTTTGCTGTCAAACATGGCCTGCACCTGTTTGTCAAACTGTTTTTTAACTCTTGGAATCAGTATGTTGATGACATCTTTCTTTATGGTATCGAGCATCTTCTTCTCATCCCTGTCGAAGTCGTCATGCTGTGTTGAGACTACGATGGTATGCACTCTCAGAGGTGTACCGTTGTCCTTGTATTCGATGGTGACCTGGGACTTGGAGTCAGGTCTGAGATATTTCATCAGCTTTCCCTCGCGTCGTATCTCTGCGAGCTGGTAGACGAGCTCGTGTGCTATATCGAGGGAGAGAGGGAGATAGTTGCCTGTCTCGCTTGTTGCATAGCCAAACATCATTCCCTGATCGCCTGCACCCTGATCCTCTTTCTTTTTGCGAACGACGCCCTGGTTGATGTCAGGTGACTGTTCATGGATAGAGGAAAAGATGCCACACGAGTTGCCGTCGAACATATACTCAGCTTTTGTATATCCAATCCTGTTGATGACATCCCTGATGATTGTCTGGACGTCGATATAAGTCTTTGTTTTTACCTCACCTGCTACGACAACCTGGCCTGTAGTGACGAGAGTCTCGCAAGCGACTTTTGACTCGGGGTCCCAGGCGAGAAAGTTATCAAGTAATGCATCCGATATCTGGTCAGCCACCTTGTCTGGATGGCCTTCGGACACTGACTCAGAAGTAAATAAATAGCTCATTCTTCAGTTTTTATGTTTAACAAAAGAAGGTGAGGATTGTTGTGCGGCAGCCGGGGAAACCGTTTTAGCATTTTTTTCCGTGGTTGCAATCAGTACAAATCCTTCCACCGTCGGTAACGGGGGCAAAGGTATGTAAAAAAGTCCTAAGGTCTCAAGGTGTGATGTCCTGAAGTCAAAATTTTCCTGTCAGTTGTCTGAATGAGTCTTCAAGTCTTGCGCCGGAGAGGGCAGAGATATCCTGGATTGAGCCATCGGCTACGATGCGGCCGTGATCAAATATGATAACCCTGCTGCATATTGCCTCTACTTCCTGCATGATATGAGTTGAGAGCATCACTGTACGGTCACTGCCAACCTCCGAGATGAGGTTTCGTATCTCGACTATCTGGTTCGGATCGAGTCCTGTTGTTGCTTCATCGAGGATAAGCACCTGAGGGTCATGGATCAGAGCCTGCGCCAGTCCGACCCGCTGCCTGTATCCTTTTGAGAGCGCGCCTATTTTTTTCCCTTGTTCAGGTGTCAGTCCCGTGCGCTCAATAACAGAGTTAACGGCGCTCTCTGCCCTCCTGCCGAGGCGGTATATGTCAGCCACATAGCCAAGGTATTCCCTGACGTACATCTCAGGATAGAGGGGGTTGTTTTCAGGAAGGTAGCCTATGAGACGTTTCATCTCCGTGGAGCCCGGACCGGAAGGGATTCCGCACACTGCCACCTCTCCGGAGTCGGCGGAGAAATAGCCGGTGATAATCTTCATCATTGTAGATTTCCCGGCGCCGTTAGGACCTATAAAACCAACAATTTCACCTTTGTTTACGGTGAATGATACAGAATCCAGGGCTTTCTGAGCGCCATAAGATTTGGTCACATGATTTGCAGAAATCGACATGAAGAAATTTTCGATTCTCGATTTTCGATATTCGATTTGGTGGTTCTCAAATCTCAAATCGTCAATCGCAAATTACATCACCCATACATGAACTGCCCCACATTGGCAAAAGCAGAGGTCGGGTTAACGCAGCAGACCGGTATTTTGGAGCTGTTTGCAATGATATACTGTTCCTTGGCCCCCATAACATAATCAGCGAAGGTGATATCCTTTGTTGTCATGATGAGAATCAGGTCTGCCTTCATCTCCTGTGCAATCTCAATTGTACGTTCTGCAAACTTGTCTGTCGGGATCTCCTTAATCTCGTACTCAATATTGTTTTGTATGAGCATCCTGACAGTATAGTTCAGATTGAGATTGGTCTTTTTGGCCAGAGACTCATCTTTTCTGGCGGCCTTCAGGATATGGATCTTTGAATCGAAATATTTACCCATGAATATGGCCATTGAGAGCTTCTCCTTCTCTTCTGAGCGGAAGTCAACGGGGAATACAATATTATGATATCTCTCGTTATCGTCAGGTGGAGCCTGCACCACAATGAACGGCACCTTTGACCTGGCGATGACCTTCAGAGCCCAGCTGCCTGTTACCTTCTGCATCCCAACCATTCCATGTGTTCCCATAACGACCAGCGATGCTCCACGGTCATTTACAAATTCCGGGATATGCTTAAAAATTGTTCCGCGCTGAACATGTGTCTTAACCGTCACCCCAAAATTGCGGCCAATCTCATTAGCCTTGATATTCATTGCGGCCTGTTTTGCCTTGACACCGCCATCGGTGGTGATTTTCTCAACGATGTGTAACAGGCAGACATCATTATGAGTCATACGTGATATTTTAACGGCATGCAGCAGAGCATACTCTGCAACAGGTGTGAAATCCCACGGAACTACTATTATTTTACTGTCAACTTCCATATCCTAAAGATTACCAGTTATGAGACGTAAAAGTATCAAAATTCATTAATAATTCAAATAGTTGAAAATCTATACTGAGAGTCAGGATTTTAAAAAGAAGGGCCATATTCGCACAAAAACAGTGCCATTTATCAACAGCTTACTACAGGAAGTAGAACAAAATGCTATTTTTGTCAGTGTAATGGGAAAATCATTTATGAAGAGAAAAAGAGTAAAGGAGCTAATTGCCAATTCAGTTATCGGAGAAAAGGTTCTTGTTAAGGGATGGGTGAGGACAAAGAGAGAGATAAAGAATGTTGCATTTGTTGCGCTCAATGACGGTTCAACGCTGAACAATATACAGGTAGTAATAGATTTAAGTGCCTTTCCGGCCGG
>JALOMO010000003.1 GCA_025455395.1 Bacteroidales bacterium | reverse complement strand
CCGGTTGTCATTGGAAAGAAGAACGGGGCACGGGCCGTGGCATCGGAGACCTGTTCATTTCCGAACACTGGTTTTGAGACCGAGTATTTCCTGGGGCCCGGAGAGATTGTTCATATCCGTCCTGATGGCTTCACCCGCCTAAGGGCACCCGGGAAAAAGATGCAGATCTGTTCTTTTCTCTGGGTTTACTATGGGTTTCCAACCTCTGAATATGAAGGGAGGAATGTGGAGGAGGTACGTTATGAGTGCGGCGCCGCTCTTGCTAAACGAGACACTGTTGAGGCTGATTTTGTATGCGGTGTTCCCGACTCGGGTGTGGGACATGCATTTGGTTATGCCAACGAGAAGGGCCTGCCATATATGAGCTCGTTCTCCAAATACACGCCTACATGGCCGAGGAGCTTCATGCCGCAGAGACAGATACAGAGAGACCTGGTTGCCAGGATGAAGCTCATCCCCAACAGGAAAATAACTGATGGAAAGAAGATAATTTTCCTTGATGACAGCATTGTAAGGGGAACCCAGTTGAAGGACAACACCCGCGATCTGCGTCAGGCCGGGGCGGCCGAACTTCACATGCGGATTGCATGCCCTCCGCTGCTCTATCCATGCCCGTTTCTTAATTTCTCTCAGTCGCGCTCAACCCTTGAGCTGGCAGCCAGAAAGGCAATTGTCGCACTGGAGGGTGAAGAAAAGAATATTGAGGACTACCTTGATCATGACTCAGAAAAATACGGGAGGATGGTTGGTGAGATCTCTTCCACGCTGGGAATGGACACACTTATGTTTCAGCGCCTGGAAGATCTTGTCAGGGCAATAGGACTCCCGAAGGAAAAGCTTTGCACACACTGCTGGGATGGCAGCAGCGGATTCTGATAGTTGTTAACAAAGCCACACCGTTGTTAATAATTCTTAAAATCTATTATTATTCTCAAAAAAATAAGGCGCTATTTTTACGCTTAGGAATTTTTTTTTCAGTACGTGCAACCATCATAGCGGGGTTGCGTGTCTGATATTTCAAACATATTAGCTAAAAAGAAATAACTAATTACAATTTAAAAACTACTACAATGAAGAAAATCCTTGCTATTTCAATTCTCATGCTTGCCTTCTCTGCAGGTATATTTGCACAGGCCACGGCAACCGCATCCGCAGTTATTGTGGCTCCCATTTCAATTGCACAGACTGCCGACATGAACTTTGGCAATATTATTGCCGGCGCCGGCGCCGGAACAGTGGTGCTTACCCCGGGTGGTGTGCGCACTCCGACCGGAGTAACATTTCCATCTGTTGGCGGAACTGTTGCAGCCGCATCATTTACGGTAACAGGGTTAAGCGGCGCGACCTATGCCATTACGCTTCCCCTGACGCATAACATTGTTTCCGGAGCAAACAGCATGACAGTAAATGCCTTTACAAGCAATCCATCAGGAACCGGAACCCTCACTGGCGGTACAGAAATACTTAATGTAGGCGCAACACTGAACGTGGGTGCAGCGCAACCTGCGGGGGCATACACAAGTGCGACAGGTTTTACTGTCACAGTAAACTATAATTAACGGCTGGGTCAGGTATTAAACAGCCCTGGCACAAAGCATGAGAAAGTACAGGAAGTCTCTTTTTGGCCTGATTGCTTTATTTGTTATACCGGCAGGAGCGGGGATGGCGCAGATCTCTCCTCCTGCCAGTGCAACAGGTCATATTACGGCAGAGGTAATAACAATGCTTGCTGCCGTTGAGACATCCCAGCTTAATTTCGGAAGGTTTGCACCAGGGCCCCAGGGAGGGGAGTTAATCATCACCCCCGAGAGTACTGTTATGACCCAGGGCAGTGTATGGCCCGGAAGCGGGTCAAGAAATGCGGCAAGTTTCTATGTAACGGGAGACCCGGGCGTAGCATACACAATCACCCTGCCCTCCGGACCGGTGACCATAACGCATATGGGCAGTGCCAGGACCATGACTGTAGAAGAGTGGACTTCTGTGCCGGAGCCTACACCCGGTGCAGGAATGCTTGAAAACGGATCTCAGATAGTCATGGTGGGGGCAACGCTGAAGGTAGGCTCCCTGGCCGATAATCCGGTCGGTATCTACACGGGAACATATACTATAACCTTTGACTTTAATTAAAAGGAATTTGAACAAGAAAACCTAGAAATAATGCCAAAGCTTACTTTGCAGCTTTTAACAACAGGCCTGATAATGCTTCAGGTCTTTTTTCCTTTTAATACAAGGGCTCAGGGCAATCTGCTCATAACACCCAAAAGAGCTGTGTTTGAGGGAAATAAGAGATCTATGGATCTGAATCTGGCCAACATTGGCCAGGATACGGCCACCTACGCCATCTCGCTTGTAGAGATACGAATGACAGATGCCGGCGGCTTTGAAACCATTACCGAACCGGATGAAGGACAACAGTTTGCCAGTCCTTACCTCAGATTTTTTCCGCGGTCTGTGACGCTGGGACCCAATGAGTCGCAGACGGTAAAGGTACAGCTGGTTAAAAGCGGCAGCCTGGAGAGCGGGGAGTACAGGTCGCACATATATTTCAGGGCTGTGCCCCAGGCTAAACCTCTCGGGGAAGAAGAGGAGGTGCTTCCGGATCCATCATCTATCTCTGTAAAGCTGATACCTATCTTTGGGATAACCATCCCTGTAATAATCAGGGTGGGCCAGCCATCTGTCAGCGTGACGTTATCGGACCTGGCACTGACCTTTGCCAATGATACGGTTCCACGGCTTAAGATGACATTTTACCGGTCGGGCAATTTCTCGGTTTACGGCGATCTGGCAGTTGATCACCTCTCGGATCAGGGCAAGAAAACGAGGGTAGGGATAGCAAACGGGGTCGCTGTATATACTCCCAATGTCAGGAGGGATTTTGAATTAACTCTTTTCAATATTCCGGAGGTTGATTACGGCAAAGGAAAGCTTGTCTTAACATTTTCTGCGCCGTCAGATGTAAAACCAGAGAAATATGCAGAGGCAGAACTTCTGTTAAATCTTTAATCAACACAACAGGTGCCGCCAGCAGGGATACAAATAAAGAGCATTTACAGGCTGCTGCAGCTAATCATCCTGTCTTCTGTTTTTACCTTATCAGGTCATATTACTTATGGTCAAACCACCGGAGATTATCGTACACGGGCCGCCGGTAACTGGGCTAATAATGGCACCTGGCAGCGGTATAATGGTACAGCCTGGGTAAATGCAACAGACTATCCGGGAGAAGCAACCGGAACGGGAGCCGTATCAATCCTTAACAATGTAACCTTAAATGTCAGTCCGGCAAATTCGCTGGGATCATTGTCAATTCAGGCGAATCTTACTCCAAACAATTCGGACAGAACAATAATTATTCAGGGCGGGCTCTCTGTCTCTTCCGGAACACTCAGTCTTTCAAATAATAACGGGAGAGAGCTGATAATTAGCCTGGCAGGAGCATTTACCATGACAGGCGGGGTGATTACTGAAACGGCGGACTCCTACGGAGAAATTGTTTTTAACGGAAGTGCGATTCAATCATTGACCAAGACCGGAGGAACGATCTCAAATGATATTCGTTTTACAGTTAATTCCGGGGCAAATCTTGACATGGGGACCAGTGTCCTGGATGGCAGCTCCGGGACATTTACCCTGAGCGCCGGAGCGACTCTTACCACTGCTCACCAGGATGGACTTGCTTCGAGCGGTAACACCGGAAGCATCCAGGTGTCGGGCACAAGGAGTTATAACACTGCGGCCAGTTATGTTTACAATGGCACCTCAGCCCAGGTAACCGGATCAGGTCTTCCAGCAACGGTAAATAACCTTACTGTAAGTAATGCTGCCGGAATTACTCTGACGTCTGGTGTTACGGTAAGCAATCTGCTGACATTAATTTCTGGCTCATTCGTCATTGGAGCAAATACTCTCTCTCTCAACGGTCCGGCCATTGCCGGCACACCATCCAACCTAAGCACCACCTCTTCTTCATCACTTGTTTTCGGCGGGTCATCATCAGGAATAAACATTCCCTCTAGTGTCACCGACCTGAATAACCTGACAATAAACAACACCTCGGGGGTGACAATGAACAGCAGCATAACTCTTGCCTCAGGCGGCACGCTCACACTGACCTCGGGACTGCTCAATACCGGCAGCAATATTATTGAAGTTACAAACACCTCTGCTGCAGCAATTGCATATACGGCCGGCTCTTTTGTCAATGTAACCACCGGCGCCCTTCAAAGAACCTTACCGTCAGGCCTTGGCGGGACAGGAAACAACTATCTGTTTCCCATTGGGGAGGGAGGAGCCTACAAGGCGGTTAACCTCATTGATGTCAATACCGGGGCCCTTGGTCCGGAGCTCAGGGCATCTGTCAGGCCAACCGGGGCGCAGACGGGTGATGATACTACTATAGGTCCGGTAGATCCGCGTTATTGGTCTCTTCTCAATATTAACAGCGGCGATTTCACAAGTGCTGGAATAGAGCTGTATGAGTCTGATCTCGATCTTACGAAGACAATCGGAATGGCGTCAGCATCCTCCGGAGACTATACTGCCATTGGCGGAACACTCAATGCTTCATCAATATCGTCGGCATCCATTTCAAACCCCGGACCATATTTTTGTATAGGCACTATTTACTACAAGACCTTTTATTCATACCAGTCGGGCAGCTGGCAGGTCCCGGCCACCTGGACCACAGACCCCAGCGGAACCCTTCAGATAGGCAATGAAATACCGGGTGCTGACGATAATGTTGTAGTCTTATCTGACCGGACCGTTACCCTAACGGCAGACGTTGCCGTAACGGGCATGAATATTACAGTAAGAGCGGGAGGCTTTCTTGACCAGGCGGCTTACCGTTTTACCGGCACCATTGCCTCGCTGTCAGGCCAAGGCACCTTAAGGCTGGCAACAGAATTCTTTCCTAATGTAACCACGAATTCATTTGTGAACCCGGGTGGAGGCACAACAGAATATTACAATACTGTTGATTTCAATCTTTCCCCCCTGCAACCAGCCTATAATAATCTTGTTATCAATATTTCAGGGGCAACCGGAACCCAGGTCAGTGATATAATTGTTAATGGCAATTTTACGGTAAAGAGCGGAACATACCGTATCAATGACAACGTCTCAACAGCTAAGCGTAACCTGACAGTTTCAGGGAATGTCACAATTGATGCAGGGTCAAGCCTGTCTGTCGGGAACGGTATTACAAATACAGCCATAGGAGGCACCGGGGGTACGGCACCTTTTCTCAACTATTACCTTAATTTTCATACGGTAATAATCAGGGGTGATTTCACCAATAACGGTTCAGTAAGGTTCACAAACCTTGCATATCCCCTTTATACTGCATTTCCTCCCACAACACCGGGTCCCACTTGCGGTGCGGTCACTGTATATTTCCAGGGGGCCTCGGACAATAACCTTATCTGCAATGGAACGACAGATTTTTATAATCTTGTTGTAAACAAGGGAACAGACCAGACATATAAACTGACAATAAGTTCAACGGCATACGGTAATTTCAGGCTTTTTGGGGCCAATTCTCTCGCTGCGGAAGCTGTTACTGCGAACCCGACACTCAGAAAGGCATTATGGATCTATTCCGGCACGGTTGTAATGAAAGGAAGTATTATTGTTCCCTCGCTTACTGAGGGTACTGCAGCCAATGCTCACTATTATATACCTGCAAATGGAGCCTTGATTATTGATGGTGTGGATGCGGTTATTTTATCTACGGCCGACGACTACAGGGAGGTGAATACAGCTTATGGCGTCGCCGCTCCCAGTAGCGCAGCGATGGGGATCACCACGGGAGGCAACAGTGCGATGTATGTTTTTGGGAGGTTTCAAATTAACAATGGCTATCTCTCTGCCCGGGAGTCTGGCGGGATTGTAACATCTTCGGTTTCCTCAGGACAGATTATCATTAACGGCGGCACAGTTGATGCGAAACAGTTTCTCTCCTCCACCGGAACGGCCTCTTTTTCACAATCAGGTGGTTCATTTATCCTGAGAGGCCGCTTCAGGCGCACCCCCGTATCATATAGTTCGGTCACTGACCTGGTCGACGTAACAACGGCAACACTCAATACTGCGAGAGTGGCAAACGGGATAAGCACTGCACACGGCTCCTTCAACCTTGAAAACACAGGTAACATTTTTTCTGTTTCGGGGGGAACAATCAGCATTTATGATGTAACAACGACCGGTGTGGCAGAGGCATTTGATGTCAAGTCATCGACAGCAAATATTAATGTAACAGGCGGCACTCTTGAGTTGATTCCGACAACCGGTACAGGCCTCGCAGATGCAACTGATTATTCTATCTTTTCAACAGCTCCGGTATATAATTTTACAGTAAACCGAAGCGGAAGCACTTCTGCAGCACGTTTGACGTCTGCCCTCCGGGTGATTAATGATCTCAACCTGACCTCCGGTGTTCTTAATGCTAACAGCAACAACCTCACTATCGGAGGTGATTTTCTTATAGAGGCGGGGACGACATACACAACCGGGACCAATATCACGACCTTTAACGGAACTTCTGACCAGGTACTGACAGTAAACCTTGCAACACCAGTTACATTCAGCAGCTTTACAGCCGACAAGCCCTCGGAGACCGAACTCCTCCTTTCTGGCAGTCAGAACAGTATTAATGTAAGCAGTCTCTTCAGACTGGTCTCCTGCACCCTGAATGATGCCGGTAAGGTCATCAGTATATCAGGAAATGTTTTTAATTCAGGGGTCCACACAGGATCGGGAAGAATAGTGCTTAACGGAACCTCGGCGCAGACTATTAACGGTAACGGGATATTTGAGAATCTTGAGCTTGACAATACGAATGCCGCCGCTGCCCCGGTTTCTCTTATTGCTGGCATGACTATCAACGGTGTTCTGACCTTTTCAGAAGATAAGATATTTAACATAAGCACATTCAACCTTCACCTGACGGCGAGTGCCTCAATTGCCGGAAGCAGCGGTACTCGGTTCATTCAGACAGCGGGCAATGCAGGCGACGGCGGGCTTTCAAGAGCATATACCACGGTCTCTCAATTTACTTTCCCTGTCGGAGTATCGGGGAGATATACTCCGGCAACAATAGGGTTTACCGCGGCACCTGCAACATTCGGTACAATAGCCATTATTCCTGTAGACTATGAACATCCGGTTACCTCTGTAAAAGGACAGAGCCTGAGCTACTTCTGGCGAATAAAGTCGTCGGGTTTCACGGGTATACCGTTGTTTTCAGTAACACACACCTTTGTTTATGATCAATCAGATGTAATCGGTACAGAGACAAGTTATGTTCCAGCCCTGTATGACGGTACTACTTTTACATGGTACAGCGGACTTGCGGCTGATATTAATACTACTACAAATACGATTTCAGACTGGACCAGCCCTACAAACAGTACAAATTTTCTGGATGCTGACTATACAGCAGGTGTTGCTTCAAGTTTTGGTACTCCAGTACGCTATTACAGCCGTCAGTCCGGGGTCTGGTCGGTGCCTGCCACATGGTCGCTGACGGGGCATACGACAGACAATCCTCCGACGGTTGCGCCCGGTGCAAATGATATTGTCATTATCGGGGGCAACGACTCGATATACCTGTCAAATGAGACCCCCTCCTTTCCACCTAACAATACTAATCCCGCCGCTTCATACTATCAGCTTAACAAGGCTGTGGTCAGCTGTGCAAGCCTGCAGATAGAAGCCGGCTCGGCCCTGGATATCCAGAATAATCCCGGCTGTACTTTTGCAACTGTACTTGCACATCCAGGCGGTAACGGAAAAATCAGAATTACAACAAGAGATGCTGCCGGGTTCGACAATCCCGAGCCGTTTGTCTACCCCTCAGGAGATTTTTCAGAGTTCAGCGCAAATGACGGCATATCGGATTTCTATACAATAAATCCAGAGTCAGGCACATATTATACGCTCCCCTCAAATGCAAGTGATTACGGTACGGTGATATTGACTCCGCTGGGGGGCTCCAACATTATCTTGCCGAACATTCCGGTAGTCAATATCCATGGGGATCTTATATGCAACGGATCAAATGCTGATGCCTGGCTTGCAGTGACATGGAATGGAGAGTATGGAACCATTGTTTCCAAAACAGTCAATATCGCAGGTGACCTGAGGGTGGACGGCGGGTCATTCGTATTTATCTTCAACGGGTCAACGTTACAGCAGATTATCATTAATGGCGATGTCTATGTATCACCCAATACTGCCATTGATGTATATACATCAACAACCAATAACATCATGCAGATTGGTGGCAGCCTTTACAACAACAGCAACAACGGGTCAAATACCAGCAGCTTTGTCCGGCTCCTTAATGGATCGCAAAGGTGTAATGTTACTTTTTTTGGAAACAGCTCGGCTGTTGTTACGAACAATCCGGCGATAAGCACAACTCCCCGTACTGTTTTTGGGGGTGTCACGGTAAACAAAGGCACCACGCCTGACACAACGCTTACCTGGAATATAGGAGGCACTTTTCAGACACCGACAGACAACTGGCTTACTTTACAGAATGGCACCCTGGTCTACGACAGGACTGGAGATTTTACAGTATCAACGGGAACAGATTTTATTATTCCATCCACAGCCGGGCTTACTATCAATACACCCTCAAATGTCTATTTTTCAAACAGCGCCTCAAGTGAGATCCTTTACCTCAATGGCAGGCTGAGAATTCTCAACGGAGGAGGCAATGTATATGTCGGGCCAGTGAATAACACAACGAATAATGCTGACATTGAATATTCGGGAAGCGGGGCTTCGATGCTCGAGATAATGAGCGGAAGATTGTTTGTCAACGGTCAGATAAGGAGGCCAATAGCAACAACCAACGGGATATTGACTTACAGACAGAGCGGGGGCAATGTCATCATATATGGAAACAACGCAAATCTGACCAAGGCTAAGCTGGAGGTTCTAAATGAAGGCAGTGAATTTACAATGTCAGGTGGCACAATCAATGTTATTCGTGGTGGAGGCACCACCTTTGGTGACCTGTATCTCAGGCCGGCCAACTCTTCCGTGACAGGAGGAGCGATTATCTTTTCCCAGACGCCTGCCTCCGGGCCAGTGATCGACCTGGCCCAGACATATTCGATGGATGCAAATATCGCACTCAATAATCTGACGGTTACCGGCAAGACAACGGCAACAGCGCGGGATGCAACGCTCTCGCTGATGGTAAGTCCGCTGGTTTTGAACGGCGCCCTTACTATAAGCAATGGCCTCAGCTCCTTCAGCTCCAATAACAATACCCTCACTATTAAGGGAGACCTTAATAACAGCGGGACATATAGTTACGGGACCAACAGGACTATCTTCAGCGGGGGAGCCCAGGCTGTTACAGGCTCGTCAGTCACTGACTTTTACGACCTCGAAGTGTCATCAGTGACATCTCTTACTGCCAATGTCAGTTTTACCGTTTCAAGAAATCTTGAGATAGCATCAGGAAACCTTGTTCTCAACACAGCGCTGGTTACTCTTCGGGGCGATATCACAAACAACGGTGCTTATACTGATGATAATTCATTAGGGGGTGTGAGAATGGCCGGCAGCACACAGCAGTTGATCAGCGGTACGGGTTCCTTTGGGAGACTAGTGCTTGATAACATGAGCGGCGCAACTATTATCAATGATATTACCGTGCAGAACAACCTGGTTCTTACACAGGGCATTCTTGACATAAACAGTCATCTCCTGACCCTGGGACAGAACAGCCAGATATCAGGAGAGCCTTTCAGTGCATCAAAAATGATCAGGTCTGACGGGGTGTCAAGCAGCAGGGGTATGCTTAAGTTCTTTCCTGCAGCAGGACAGACATTCACTTTCCCTGTTGGTGTATCGGCAAAGCACACTCCGGCAACCTTTGATATCACAGCCAGCACAAATGTTGGTTCTGTAAGAATAAATCCGGTGGATGACAATCATCCCAGCGCCTCTGACCCGCTCAACACCCTTGGATATTACTGGCAGATTGAGAGTTCAGGACTATCCGGGTTTAATGCGGAACTGACACTGCAATATCTCGCAGGGGATGTGGCCGGAGACGAGAGCAGCTATGTGGCAGCCCGCCTTGTATTGCCCGGCAGCAGCTGGGACAAGGCACCTCCCGGTGCAGCAACGGATAACGTTAACGAGACAGCTCACACCATCAGATTTGTTTACTCAGGCAGTAGTAATCTCAACGGTGATTATACGGCAGGCAACGATACGGCTATTCCCGACGAGGTACCGACGTACAGAACAATCTCAACCGGCAATTGGTCAAATCAGAATATCTGGGAACCGGTGGGTTCGTCACCACCCTGTCCGAGCGGAGGACCTGTTGGCTGCAATGTGATCATCAATCATACGGTTACAGCGAACATAAATTATATTTCAGCGCTTACCACTCTTATAAACAGTGAACTGAGGGTACCGGCAGGCAGTTTCGGACACGATCTGGGTAGTGTAGACGGAGACGGAAAGCTATACGTTGAAGGCGGCAATCTGCCTGCCGGTACCTACACTGATTTCACCTCGTGCGGTGGCAACGGAACCATTGAGTACGGCGGCGCAGGATCATATATAGTGGTTTCCGGTCAGTACACCTCGTTGCCTAATCTGTTCTTTTCCGGAACAGGAGAGCGCATAATACCGAATAGTGACCTTACTATCTGCAGGAGACTGGTTATTGACGGTCCGGCCCTGGATAACAGCTTCAATAACAGGACACTTACCATTCAGGGCACGATGGAGAAATATAATACAGGAGTATTCAGAAGCGGCACCGGAAACTATCCTTACGCCACAGTAATATTTGCCGGCTCCACGCAACAGACAGTCGGAGGTGCTACAGGTGACTTTACCGGCACAAGCCGGTTCAATAACATGGAGATAAATAATCCTGCAGGATTAGTGATTGGCCTCAACGGGGCAATTGAAGTAAACAGCAGGTTGTTGCTGACGAATGGTATTATTGTTACAACCAGCACTAACAGGATGAGGCTGCTGAGTACAGCTGCTGATGCTGTTACGCCGGTTGGCGGACAGGCGGGGTCCTTTATAAGCGGACCATTGACTAAGAATATAGTCAATGGCGAGGTCTTCATTTTCCCTCTTGGCAGAGGAACAGATTTAGGTCATGAATTCACGCTAACATCAACAGCCGGAACAACAATGGCATGGACAGCAGAATACTTCAGGCCCAACTCAACTGCAACGTCAATTGCTCCTCCGCTTCAGGTTTCAAATACTCAGGAATACTGGTCAGTGTCGGCTGCCGCACCGGCGACCGCAAAAATAAAGGCAGGGTGGGACGCGCAAAGCGAACTGACTCCTCTGATGACAGCAAACGGCATTGCAGATATGCGTGTAGCTCAGGATATTGCAGGATTATGGACAGAATTGCCATCGGTGGGAACTGGCACCCTTAATACAGGCGCCGTTGAAACACTCAACAGTATAAGTATCTCAACAACCCCCGTCAGTTTTACAACGGCCAGTATTACAGGGACACTGGCGAGGGCTGCTCTCAATCCTGCCGGACCTGTATGCGGCACCGGCGGAATACCCGTTTCATTTACCTCATTCACACCAATTAACCTGAATTATATTCTCAGTTATACAATAAACGGAACTGCACAGCCTGATGTAATAGTAACTTCGCTGCCCTACACGCTTCCGGCATTGGTTACCGGGGCTTACCGGCTCACCGGGTTCCGTTTTAACGACGGGGCAGGACAGGGTGTCGTTGACGCCTCCACCGTGGTAGTATATGCTGTACCAACCACTGCTGATGCGGGTGCAAACCAGTCACTCTGCGGAGTCTCATCAACGCAGCTTGATGGAAATAACCCTGCACCCTATTCAGGATTATGGTCCGTCATCAGTGGTTCAGGTGGCTCTTTTGTAAACAGTGTGCAGTACAATACGGTCTTTAACGGGATACTGGGAGTGAGCTATACCCTCCGCTGGACTATCAGCAATGGTCCGTGCAGTTCTTCTGACGATGTGGTTATCTCTTTTCCGGTAGTAGCATCACAGCCGGGCGACTTTACCGCTTCCACAGCAGTGGTTTGTCGGGGAACAGCCGGATATGTTTATACTGTGCCGTTTGTTTCAGGTGTAACCTATGCATGGTCTTACAGCGGGACCGGCCATACAATCAATGGAACTGGCAATTCGGTTACAATTGATTATAATGCTTCTGCCACAAGCGGAACGCTGAGTGTAACAGCAACAAATGCATGTGGTACATCCCCTGCAAGAACAATGAGTATCACAGTGCCGGTTGCCTCCTTTGCCTATGCCGGTTCTCCCTATTGTCAGAATCAACCTGATCCGGTTCCTGTTCTTGACCCTGACGGAGTTGCCGGTACCTTTACCTCGACACCCGGACTTGTTTTTATTAACAGCGCAACAGGGCAGATTGACCTCTCCGCCAGCATATCTGGTGTCTATACCGTAACAAATACGGTTAATATTCCTGTTTGCGGAACCACCACTGCTACATCATCAATAACAGTTTCAGGACAAACATGGACCGGGAACAACTCCACTGACTGGAATAATCCGGGTAACTGGTCTTGCGGGTTTGTTCCTTATCAGACTACCAGCGTGCAAATCCCCGATGTTGCAAACGATCCGGTAATAAACAGCGGAATCACCGGTGGAGTTACAAACCTGGTCATGGGAACGGGGTCCTCCCTGACGGTTAACGAAGGGGTCCTTGGCATTGCCGGGTCAGTAACAAATGCCGGGTCATTTGATGTAACAAACGGGACTGTCATTTTCAACGGCACATCCCCTCAGAGTGTCAGCCTGAATACATTCAGCACCAACACGGTTGAAAACATTACAATTAACAATAATGCAGGTGTAACACTTCTTGATGCCTTAAATGTCTCCGGAGTTGTCTTGGTTCAGAATGGCAGCCTGGCATCAGGCGGCAACCTGGTTTTAGTTTCAGATTCAGCCCAGACTGCTCTTATTGATGGCTCGGGGGCGGGGACAATCGTGGGCGATGTCACCTTGCAGCGTTATCTGCCCGTTAAGTTCGGATATAAATATTTCAGTTCTCCTTTCCAGGCCGCTACTGTGGGTGAGTTCAGTGACGACATGGACCTTGGTGCGGCCTTCCCTCTCTTCTACCGGAACGAGGAAAACAGCAGAGGAGCGGGCTGGCTAAGCTATAATGACCCTGACAGTATTTTGTATCCGCTCGAAGGGTATGCTGTTAATTTCGGCGCCGACACATTATCACATACGGTCGATGTAACAGGTGTGGTTAATAACGGCCCCATTTCCGTAACGCTTTACAATCATGACAGCACCTATACAAAAGGATTCAATCTTGTTGGCAATCCGTACCCCTCGCCGATCAGATGGAGTCTCCCTGGTTGGACAAAGACGAATATTGACAACTCAGTTTATTATTTCAGGGCGAGTGAAACAGATGAATACGGTGGCGCTTACAGCAGCTACGTAAACGGGATCTCGAGCGATGGTTTTGCCAGTGACACCATCCCCTCCATGCAGGGCTTCTTTGTGCATGTCACTGACGGCGTATTTCCTGTCACAGGAACCCTCGGTGTTACAAACAGCGTCAGGATAAATGACCTGACCCGCCCGTTCCTGAAGTCGGCACGCCCCCACAGGCACTTCCTTGTCAGAGTGACAGCATCATTTACCGGAGATCAGGCATCGGCAGACCCTGTTGTAGTCTATTTCAACGATGAGGCCCAGGCCGGCTTTGACAGTGAATATGATGCTCTTAAGCTGATGAATACCGATATGATGATGACCAATTTCTATTCGGTTCTGAGCGGAGGAAAAAGACTTTCAATCAATGCGCTGCCGGTTCAGACAGATACAGCAACAGTAGTGCCGCTGGGGCTTAAAACATACATAGACGGGGAGATCAGTTTCGGGATTAAGGAGATTGAGAATCTACCCGAAGGAATGAAAGTATATTTTCGCGACCGCATTACTGGCGCCAATATTAACCTGCTTCCAGGTCAGAGCTACAAGCTCACACTTAATTCAGGTGATTATAATGAGAGGTTCTCCATTGCGTTTCTGAAGGGAACAACGGGAATAGAATATCCTGCGGCATCGGAGTCAATCTTCACAGCATTTGCTGTGAACAGCGTATTAAAGGGTAATATCAGTCTGGTCGAGAACAGGGAGGGGATCATCACAGTGTTTGATCTATCGGGCAGGCCGCTGTTCATTAAAGAGGTTTCTGAGACCGGATACTATGAATTTGAAACAGGGGTAAGGCAGGGTATTTATATAGTCAGCTATATAACCGGAAACAGGAGTGGCACAATAAAGCTGTTCATAGGATATTGATGAACAAGAAAGGAGGCATATTGAGTTTCAGGGAAAGGATAATACTTTTAGTTACTGTATCATTGCTGGGTGGGGCATTCTCGGCAGTCAACGGGCAGGTGCTGCCGCCACGACCTATCATTGTTACGGTCAACCACGCACAGCCGCTTGCCTTCGGTGCGTTCTCTCCCGGGTTAAATGGCGGTACGCTCACAGTTCGTCCAGACGGATCGAGATCTTCAACAGGAGATGTTGTGCGTTTCGGCATGGGATTTATCTTTACTCCGGCAATGTTTTACATAAGGGCCAATCCGGGGACAGTAATAACAATGCTTGTTAACCCTCCGGTTACACTTACCGGTAGTGGTGGTGGTACTCTGTCACTTCAGATTGGCTCAACCCTGCCTGCAATGCCTTTTGTTACAAGTGTACCATGGCAGCAGCAGACGACGCTGCTGGTCGGCGGCACCCTGACAATAGGAGACATTGTTGCAAATCCGCCTGGCAATTATACAGGAACCTTTGCTATTACACTTGTACAGCAATAGGAAGCCTGATAAGAAGATGAAAGAAGCAGATGGTAGAAAGAAAAGCATATCCCGGACACAAAAACAGAGGGATTGCTGCCTCCGGTCCGGAGATCATCTGCAAGATTGTTTTTACTTTCTTCCTTCTCGTCTTTGCCCAGATATATGTAGCTGCACAGGAGGAGTCTTCATATGATGAGATATCAGTATATATTAAGATTCCCTATTTTGGTGTCGGGGAAATTGATGCTGTGATAAGGAATGAAGAACTCTATCTTCCTGTTACAAACCTGTTTGACTTCCTCAAAATTAGAAACGTTCCATCAGAGAATCTTGATCTTGTAACAGGCTTCTTTATTGTTCCTGAAGCGGAGTACTCAATTGACAGAACCACAAACACAATCACATATGCTGGCAAGACCTTCGTGCTGGAGGAGGGGGACCTCGTACGTTCAGAGACCAATCTCTATCTGAGGGCACCCTGGTACGGCAAGGTTTTCGGGTTGGACTGTAAATTCGGATTCCGGGACCTGACTGTCACTATTGACTCAGATACCGAGCTCCCGCTAATACGGGAGATGAGGCTTGAGGAGATGCGGAAAAACATTACACGCCTGAAGGGAGACCCTGAGGTAGACACGACGATCGGAAGATCATATCCCGGTTTCAGGTTTGGTATGGCTGACTGGTCTGTGTATGCGAATGAGCAGGTTGACGGACCCTCCGAGGCCCGGATGAACGTAGCCCTGGGGGCGGTTATTGCAGGCGGTGAAGCCACCGCCTCTCTCTATTACCATACACGACAGCCCTTCTCAGAGAAACAACAGTATTATCTGTGGCGGCATGTCAACAATGATCGTGAGTTCCTCCGGCAGATCATGGCAGGGAAGATATCATCAAATGCCACAGCCTCTATATTCGACCCGGTTGTGGGAATTCAGCTCACAAATACCCCGACAACCTTCAGGCGGTCATTCGGTTCATATACTCTTACCGACAGGACTGAGCCGGGGTGGACAGTTGAGTTGTATGTCAACAATGTTCTTGTTGATTACAAAGAGGCAGACGGCTCGGGCTTCTTTTCCTTTGACGTGCCGCTTGTTTACGGAAACACACTTGTGAAGCTCAAGTTTTATGGTCCATGGGGAGAGGAGCGGATTCGCGAACAAAACATCATCATTCCGTATAACTTCCTGCCTGTTAAGACTCTTGAATATACATTCAGCGCGGGTGTCGTGGAAGACTCGGTCTGGAGCCGCTATTCAAAGGCCAGCGTCAATTATGGTGTGGCAAACAATCTTACTGTCGGTGGCGGAGTAGAATACCTTTCATCAGTTTCTACCGGGCCGCTGATGCCCTATATCAACGCCTCCTTCAGGGTCACCAGAAATTTGCTTCTTACAGGTGAATACACCTATGGCGTCAGGGCAAAGGGACTTCTCACATATCGTCTTCCTTCCAATATTCAGCTTGACCTGAACTACACAAAATATAAAGAAGGTCAGAAAGCTATCAGCTATAACTATCTGGAAGAAAGACGTGCCGCGCTTTCATTGCCATTGCGTTTCGGAAATTACTCGGCATATTCAAGGATCTCCTATTCAAAAATCATTGTCCCGTTCTCTTATTATACAACAGCAGAATGGATGCTGGCAGGACAAATATTCGGAGTACATGCAAATCTTACAAATTATGCCATTTTCATTTCCGATGTTGATCCCAACTATTTCAGCAATCTTTCCCTGACCGTGAGGTTGCCCTTCAATTTTGTTTTAATTCCGCAGGCACAATACAGCTTCTCTGATAAGGAGTTATTATCATCAAAGGTGACCCTTGAAAAACGGATTTTAGAAAAAGTCTTCCTGAATCTCTCTTATGAACAGAATTATAAAACCAGTCTGCACCTGGGTGAAGTGGGCTTCCGTTATGACTTCTCATTTGCCCAGACCGGCATTTCGGCACGACAGAGCAATAATCGAACGACTCTTATTCAGTATGCAAGGGGCAGTTTCATAAATGACAAAGCCACACATTATTTCAAGCCTGATAACCGCACAAATGTAGGAAGGGGCGGCATCTCGATAATTGCATTCCTTGATCTGAACGTAAACGGTATAAGGGATGATGGAGAGCCGCTGGCAAAGGGCCTTAATGTTCATTCAAACGGCGGACGGGTTGAGCACAGCGAGAAAGATACTGCAATACATATTCTCGGACTGGAACCATACACGAAGTATTTCATTGAGCTTGATGAAAAGGGGTTTGACAATATATCATGGAGGATCGATAAAAGATCGCTGGCGGTAATAATTGATCCGAACATGCTTAAGCTGGTTGAAGTACCTGTCTCTGTCAGGGGGGAAGTAACCGGTTTCATTATGCTTGAAGATAAGGGGTCCAGTAGCGGACTGAGCCGCATAATTGTAAATATTCATAATAACAAGCGTCTGGTAACCGCAAGGGCTTTAACTGAAGAAGATGGCTATTTCAGCTACTTTGGACTTGCGCCGGGCTCATATTATGCGCGGATTGACACGGCACAGCTCCGGAAGCTAAATATGGTCTCAACTCCTGATTCGGTTCCATTCACCATTAATGCAAGCCTTGACGGCGATTATGTGGAGGGAATTGATTTCACCCTCAGAAGGATATTGCCGGCGGCCGACACTGCCAGGCTGCCGGTAGCTGTTGTACCGTCAGTGCAGAAAGATACCACTTACCTGGTTGTGCACGAGGTCACACGTGAACTTGTGACAATAACCGAAGATTATTATGCCGTTCAGTTCGGAGCATTCCAGAATAAGGTCTATGCCGAAATAATGAAGAAGAAGGTCGAGGGAGCTCTTGACAAGAATGTAGAATTGTTTGAGGAGGATGGCTTCTGGAAGGTTCGTATTACCGGATTCACCGATCGTGAAGAGCTTAACTCTTACATACCACTTATTCACAACCAGGGGATCAACCAGATCTGGGTAATAACGAACAGGGCTGTGAAACAAGACTATATAACGACAATAAGGGAGGACTCCATCGCCAGGGTAAGAGAGACCATTACGGAAAGGCCTGAGCCTGTTCAGATAGCCGGGACGACCGTACAGCTGGGTGTATTCAACCGGGCAGAAGAGAGCACATCGACTATTGACAGACTTTTAGCTGCCTCTGAGAAGATGGTGACTTTAAGGAACGAGGATGGTGTTTACAAAGTACAGGTAGAATTCGCCGACACAAATGAGGTAAGGGAGTTCCTGCCTGTTCTGAGGAAGTATGGCTTTGATGATGTTGTAATCATACCAGCACCCGGAGTTGAAATAATCACCGTTACACCTGCCGAACCTGAGCAGGCAGCCGTAATTGCCGAACCCAAACCTGAACCTGAGGTGATAGAGGAACCGCCGGTGGTCCTTCCGCCAAGATTCCTTCTCCACGCAGCAAGCTTCTACAAACGCAGCCAGGCTGTGAGAGCGAAGGGCAAGATCGAGAGAAAGCTTAAGCTTCCGGTTGAGATATTAGAGGAGTGGGACACTTACAGGGTTGTGATAACCGGTTTCTACAACAGGGAAGAGACTTATCCATATTATCCCGAGCTTGCCGGCCTTGGCTTCTCTGATGTCTTTGTGATAGATAGGCCTGCGGAGAACAAATAATCCCTATTTTTGATTCTTAAATCTGCATTTATGAAATACGTTGGCGCACACATAAGTGCATCAGGCGGCGTTGAGAACGCACCTGTAAACGCACATGAGATAGGAGCTAAGGCATTTGCCTTTTTCACCAAGAATCAGAGGCAGTGGTTTTCTGCACCCTTGCAGCGAAGCAGCATAGAAGCGTTCCGCAATAACTGCGAAAAATACGGATACAAGCCATTCCAGATATTGCCGCATGACAGCTATCTTATCAATCTTGGCAATCCAGACGACATGGGCCTTCTCCAGTCACGTGAGGCATTCATTGACGAGATGAAGCGTTGCGAACAACTCGGTCTTGACAGGCTTAATTTTCACCCCGGAAGCCACCTGGGTAGGCTATCCGAGGAACAGAGCCTTGACCTGATTGCCGAATCAGTGAACATTGCCCTCTCTGAAACGAAAGGTGTCATTGCTGTGATTGAGAATACGGCAGGACAGGGAACCAACCTGGGATACAGGTTTGAGCATCTTAGGTATATTATTGACAGAGTCTCCGACAAAAGCAGGGTAGGAGTTTGTATTGACACCTGCCATGCATTTACCTCGGGATATGACCTCTCCACGGCACGAGGGTTTATTGAAGTCTTTGCCGAATTTGACAGAATAGTCGGGTTCTCATTCCTGAAGGGAATGCATCTCAATGAATCAAAAAAAGCATTCGGCACACGTGTTGACAGGCATGACAACCTGCATCAGGGGGAGATAGGCGATGAGGTTTTCAGCCTCATCATGAACGATCCGCGCTTTGATGATATGCCTCTCATACTCGAGACCCCAGATGAAGCACTCTGGGCACAGGAGATAGAGTATCTGTATTCACTTCAGAGAAAATAAATTTGCTGAAGAAAGCAGAGAGGTTATTTTAAATACTAAATGATTTAATATTCAAATAAATACGAAACAGCTATTTGTTCTCTATCTTCAATCTCTTTTGCATCCAGCCAAGCAGTTTCTTCTGCTCCTCTTCTCCACACATCTCCAGGCTCTGAACACATATGAACTTAATGCGGTTATCTTTTTCGCAAAGGCTGATTTTCTTGTCAATATAATCTTTCGGGCGATTATATGGCTGCAGATAAGCCAGATCAGGACTGGCGATCAGCCTGTTGCCCTGCAGGAGTTGCAGATGGTTTGACAGAGAAATGAAAGTGAACTGTGAGTAATGTCGGAACCTGTGGGATATGTTTTTCTCAAGTAACGGCTTATTGCTGATGACAAAATTCTCGATCGTTTTCCTGCCAACCGTATGGGGAGTGTGGCTGTTGGTAAAATACCTCCACTTCAGGCCAAGCAGTGAAGCAGAATTCCACTGGCCAAGATGAAATGAGGCTTTTGGCTGGAACGCAGGATTGTTCCTGAAATATTTGTGGAAAGATTTTCTTATCGTGTTCCACAGTATTCTGAATAGGGGAGCCGGGATCCATCTTCCGCGCAGTACCGGCCTGTTGTCAATAAAGAAATCTTCAGGCCGTATGGTCCTGATCAGGAAAGTATCATCATTGAAATAAACAAAGTTGTCAGAAATGCCCTTTATTCTCCAGATCATGTTGCCTATTGAGATACTGTTGAAAGTCGGAAGGTACTTTTCGAAACCCTCAAAAATTTCAGTGTGATCTACAATTCTTACTGAATCCGCTCTTTCAGGAAACCATGTTTTGATATCATCATAGAGATCAGGATCCTGGCCATCAGTTACGATATAGAGATTTCTTACGAAGGGGGCAAACCTGAAGACAGATAAAACGCAATACCTTATTTCATTTATCGATGCAAACCGGGTGGGATGTGCTCCGGGATGAGCTTTGTCTCCTGAAAGGCCAAGATACCGGTTTCTTTTTTCAGCCAGTTCAGGGTCGCCGCCATCAACCCAGGCAATAACAACATCAATCGGATGGTCTTTTTCAGATGAGGGAATATCAGTCATTGCAGAAATTTTTCCGGTAGAAGTTACTTCAATTATTTGGTGCCTCAATACCCAACATTTTGTCCATCCATCCAAATATTCTTTCACGTTCCTCAGGGCTGAACATATCAAGGCTTTGTGCACAGATGAATTTTATCTCCCTGTTGGTTTCGCAGCGTTTAATTCTCCTTTCCATCCGTTTTTTTGAATAGTAGGGATGGAGATAACCGAGTCCGAGTTTTTCAGTTTGCCTGTTGCCGTCAAGTAATTCCAGGTGGTAGGCCAGGGATGTCATCAGGAACTGCTTTGGGCTCCGGAATCTGTCTGCAATATTCTTTTCAAGCAGCCCAGGCTTGTCAGCCAGATAATTTTCCAGCCTCACACGGTTCAATGGGTGCGGGGTGTGGCAGTGGAAAAAATATCTGACTCTCATTCCGAGCAATGAGGCTGCATTCCACTGGCGCAGATAGAAGGAGAGTTTTGGCTGGTAGTCAGGATTTTTGCGCAGATGTCTGTTAATGAGAGTCTTGAAATAATTGCTCAGCATCTTTTTGTATGGAGCGATGAGCCATTTACCACGAAGCACTGGTCTTCCATTCCTGAACCAATCTTCCGGCCGGGTCTCTCTGATTATAAACATATCATCATTGAAGAAGAGAAAATTATCTGACAGACCCTTTATTCTCCACATCATTGACAATATTGAAGTGCTGTTGAATGTAGGCAGGTATTGCTCGTATCCGCTGAAGATTTCTTTATGATCTACAACTTTCAGTGAGCCGGCCTTTCCGGGGAAACAGGCCTGTACTTCCTCGTAGATATTTGGGTCCTGATTATCAGTAACAATAAATATATTTCTGACAAATGGTGCAAACCTCAGGATTGAGAACACACAGTACCTGATTTCGTTGTTTGAGGCATAAAATGTTGATAATGCTCCGCGATGTTGGGTGAGTCCGGTTTCGCTGAGATATTTGTTTCTCTTCTCTGCAAGCCGAGGGTCACTGCCGTCAACCCAAAGAACAACGGCATCAACAGGTTCGCTGTTGTTTGCTATGTGACCATCTGTCATTGCACTCCCTTTTGCCTGCTAAAGTATACCAATTATTTATTACCGATACGCGAAATGGATATGACTTTTACCTGTGGTGACCCGATGGCATTATCAGGCCTGCCCGGCATTGAGCAGGATCAGTCCCATACGAAGCGCCATCTGCCGTCTTTTTCTCTCCTCCACACAGTATGGAAAATACCATGATGTTCGGTAATAATTCCGATGCTGTCTGGCACCAGGTGGGTATATTTTCCGTATGTATAGCCCAAATCACCCGACACATCTGTAAAATCAGGAGCCCATATCAGCCTTGTACCCGGTCTGATGGCAGACTGATAGTATTCCCTGATGGCTTCTTTTCCTTTGATGAGTTTGCCTCCGCGGTTAATAACGGCACTGTCTGCTGCAAATTCATAAAATGCAGCAGCAACGCCGACCTCTTCTGCCATCCTGGCAAATTCGAGTTCTGTCGCGATGATAAGGGCACGGTCGGCCTCTATTTTATCTTTTTCAGATGATGAGCATGCCGTGAGAATGAGCAAGGCAATGATTGACAGATTCTTCATGATAATTACTTTTTAAGGTGCAAGTATTTCTGTAATCCATTTTCCTTTTTCAAGTCTGAAGATTGTTCTGTGATGTAACCGATGTTCTCCTTCCTGCCAGAACTCAAACCAGGATGGTATGATCCTGTATCCTCCCCAGTATGGAGGTTTTGGGATCTCTTTACCCCTGAATTTTTCTTCATAATCAGAGTAGCGTTTCTCAAGGAAGGACCTTCCGGGAATAACTTTGCTCTGGCTGCTTGCCCAGGCAGAAATCTGACTCTCGCGGGGTCGCGACCTGAAATAATTTATTGATTCATTTTCAGGAATTCCTGATACATGGCCCTCTATACGTATCTGTCGTGCTGATTCAGACCAGTAAAAAAGCATTGCTGCTTTAGTATTCTGAGACAACTGATGACCCTTTCTGCTTTCATAATTAGTGAAAAAGACAAAGCCGCCGGCGTTGTATTCTTTCAGAAGTACTGTTCTGACTGACACCGTTCCGCCAGAATCTGCCGTGCCAAGGCTGAACGCCTCAGGATAAGAGACCCCTGAGGCAAGTCTCTCACTGTACCATGCTTCAAATTGTACAAACGGATCACTGAACATCTTGAATGAACCAGTTTTGGATGAAATTAAATTTATATCTTGACTTCTCAAATAATCAGAGTTAATATCAATATGAAGCAAAGGTATGTAAGTATGGCAATAATTGCCTTATCACTGGGCATAAGTCTTGGATCCTGCAAAAGACAGGAGGCCTCTGACCTAACAAGGGAGTCGCTTATTCCGCTGCCGGTTTCGGTCGCTGCCACCGGCGAATATTTCACCATAAGCGAGAAGACTGATATCTATTTCAAGGGAGAGTCTGAAGAGCTTAAGCAGGTTGCACAGCAACTTGCAGACAGGCTAAGGCCCTCTACAGGATTCGAAATAGAGATTATACAAGCCTCATCTGAACCAAAGAGGGGGAGTATTTATTTCCTCTTAACTGGTGACGGCACAAATCCTGCCGATGAGAGTTATGAGCTTACCATCAGTAAAAAGTTCATGAAGATCTCAGCCGTGAATCCCTCAGGGGCCTTCAGGGCTGTACAAACCATCAGGCAGCTGCTTCCTCCGGAAATTGAGCTTTCAACAGTCGGAGAGGGACCATGGATGGTGCCGACCGGCATAATCAACGATAACCCTGATTATTCATACCGTGGGATGATGCTCGATGTTGCCAGGCATTTCTTCAGTGTTGAGGACGTTAAGCGGGTCATTGATCTGATTTCATACTATAAGTTAAATGTTTTACATCTTCACCTGACAGATGATCAGGGCTGGCGTATTGAAATCAAGTCATGGCCAAATCTTACAGCTCATGGAGGAAGCACAGAGGTTGGTGGCGGTGAGGGCGGGTTCTTCACACAGGAACAGTATTCAGATATTGTTAAGTATGCACAGCAGCGCCATATCATCATTGTTCCGGAAATAGACATGCCGGGCCACACCAATGCAGCCCTGGCATCATATCCAGAGCTGAACTGTGACGGCAAGGCAAGGGAGCTTTACACAGGCATTAATGTCGGATTCAGTTCCTTATGTGTTAGGAAGGATATAACATACAAGTTTGTTGATGATGTGATAAGGGAGCTTTCAGCACTGACACCCGGGCCGTATTTTCATATCGGGGGAGATGAGTCGCATTCAACAAAGCCCGAGGATTATGTATTCTTTATAGAAAAGACCCAGGAGATAGTTAATAAATACGGTAAGACCGTTTTGGGGTGGGACGAGATCGCCACAACGAAGCTGTCAGAGGGATCAGTTGCACAATACTGGGCAAAGGCACCAAACGCACTGAAAGCGGTTGAACAGGGTGCAAAGGTTCTCTTTTCACCGGCAGTAAAGACCTACCTTGACATGCAATATGACCCGTCAACAAAGCTTGGGCTGCATTGGGCTGCATATATTGAGATTGATGACGCTTATGATTGGGATCCCGCAACCCTTGTCGAAGGCATAGGGAAAGAATTTATTCTTGGGGTCGAAGCACCGCTGTGGACTGAAACCATCACTCACATTGATGAACTGGAATATATGGTTTTTCCCCGTCTTGCCGGCATTGCCGAGATTGGATGGACCCCACCGCTGAAAAGAGACTGGGTTGACTACCGGGAGAGACTGGCAAAACATGGTGAGCGGCTTAAAGCCATGGGTGTTGACTTCTATCAGTCAGACCGTATCCCATGGCCTGAGACTGTACAAAAATAGTGTTGTAAGAATAGAGTATGAGCCTTGTTGAGGAAAAGGATATTGGTGCCCTCTCTTCTTTCTTCAGGGGTAAAATTGGACACCGGCGTGCAGCCTTTTTAATGAAAATTCTTACAATAGACAGGCTGAACCGGGTTTATGATAAGTCGAGCCACCATACCGGCACGGATTTTTCAGGCAGGTTTTTAAGCGATATTGGCATAAAGTACATTGTCGGTAATGCTGATAGATTGAATCAACTGCCTGAGGGTGCTTTTATAACTGTCTCCAATCATCCCTATGGAGGGATTGACGGACTGATGCTCATCGACCTGATTGCCAGGATGCGCCCGGACTTCAGGGTGATGGTAAACAAAACACTTCTTATGGTGAAGACTCTGCGTGATAATTTCATATCGGTAACTTCCCTTGACAATGAACATGAGAGCCTTGACAGGGCAAGCCTGAGAGGGATACGAGACACAGTCAGTCACCTGCGCAACGGACACCCCGTGGGCTTTTTCCCTTCGGGGGCAATCTCTGATTTCAGCATGAAGGATATGTGCATCAGGGACAGGCCCTGGCAACCAGGCATTCTCCATCTCATTCATTCCGCCAGAGTCCCGGTCTTGCCGGTCCGTTTCTTCGACAGAAACTCTCTGTTTTTCTACATTCTTGGGTTAATAAACTGGAGAGTACGTCTTTTGAGGCTGCCGTACGAAGTATTCAATAAAAGAGGTCAGGAGCCAAGGATAGGGATAGGGAATATCATCACCGTTGAGGAGCAGGAGAGGCTTGGCAGTCCCCGAGCACTGGGTGAATTCCTCAGGAAGTCGGTATATGAAATGCCGGCACCGGTTTGTACATATTAATGTAATACCAATAGCTGGTTGAAAAGTCAATAATCATGACATAAAATCAATGCTTTCGGCATAAGAAACTTCAATGTCGGAATAAAATGCCGTTATTTGCTTTAGAAGTTACACGTCTAATGGTCTTCCCGTGAATAGGAAAGAGCTCTGGAATATACCGAATATGATCACCATCTACCGGCTGCTTATGTTTCCGGTGATTCTATATTTCATTATTTCAGGCAGAGAAACGCTCTTTGCAGTCTTTTTTATAATAAACATGGTTTCTGACTTTTTCGACGGGTACATAGCACGTAAGTTTAAGATGGAAACCGAGATAGGGGCCAAGCTTGATTCATTCGCAGATAATTTCAACTATGTGCTTGCCTTCATCGGTCTTTTTGTCTTCAAGATGGATGAACTGAGACCACACCTCATCAGCTTCAGCATCTTCATAGGCATGCTGGTTCTTACTGTCATCATCTCTCTTATAAAATTCCGGAAGTTTCCCAGCTTCCACCTGAAGACGACCAAGATCAGCGGTGACATCCAGGCTCTGTTCTTTGTCTGCCTCTTCACGCTTGGCTTTTTTGCTCCGTTATATTACCTGATGATTGCCTGGGGCATTGCCGGAGCCGTTGAGCATATTACCATTCAGATGATAATACCTGAAATGCGGACAAACGTCAAAGGTCTTTACTGGATCCTTAAAGAGAAAAGAAAGAAAAAAGAGCAGACAAAATGATCTTTCACTCTGCATTTGAATACATCTATCTGTGGCTGCCGCTTGTGGGCTTTCTGGTTGGCCTTATCGGCACCCTGATTGGAGGAGGAGGAGGGGGTTTTTTCTTTATTCCAATCCTGACAATACTCCTTGGAGTGCCTGCCCAGGTAGCCGTAGCAACATCCCTGGCGGCAACTCTGCCAATATGTATTGTCGGTTCAGTGGGACATTACCGTAATAATAACATTGATGTCAGGCTTGGACTGTTGATGTCAGCTGCCGGAGTTGCCGGTGCTCTGGGAGGAGCCGGCATCACAAGCCTTATCACACATAAACAACTGATCATATGCTACGGTTCCTACGCTGTTCTGATAGCCCTGCTTATGATAAGAGGCATCTGGAAGAAGAAAAGAGATGAGATCAACGGGATAGTCAAGCACGAGGACACCAGGATCACGAAGGCAGTCAAGGGCACTTTTTTCGGCTTTCTGGCAGGCGTCATAACTGCTACTTTTGGCACCACCGGTGCAACTCCCGTGCAGGCAGGGTTATTCGCAATGAGCAAACCGGTAAAAGTGGTAATAGGAACCTCACTCATGGTTGTAATGGCAAATACCACCTCTGCTCTTGGGGCACATTTTCTCGTCGGCAAGATTGATCTTACGCTGGTCTTCTTTCTGACCACCGGGACAATAATCGGAGCCATGCTGGGGCCTAAGCTAATAAAGGATGTAAAGCTGGAACGCATGGACGGCCCTATCCGCCTGTGGTACGCTCTTGGCATGATTCTCTTTGGAGTCCTGATGATTATCAGCGCGTTAGATATTATGCCTTACCTGGAAAAATGATGAAAACCGTCTGGAGCATCTATTTTGTCATCCTCGCATACTACTTTATGGGAACGGTTGGTATTTACTTCATCAACCGTAAGAAAGAAGATATGGTAAAACAGGAAGCCTGGACAAAATTGCTGTTTGCATTCATTGTCACAAATATTGTATTTTTCAGCATTGGCTTCAACATAATTTTTTTCAGGATCCTGTCGGTGATTATAATTATTGGTGGTTTTTTCGAACTATTTAAATTATACAGACTATCCGGGTATAGACATCTTAAGTTCTTCCTGCTCTCAGTTCTTATATTGGCAGTATCTTCTGCCGGGTTTTTCCTTTTCAGCCTGACGGACCAGGGACTTATCCTCTATTCGTTTCTCATCCTCTCGGTTTTTGACGGATACAGCCAGATCACCGGGCAGTTATTCGGTAAGAGAAAGCTCTTTCCGAAAGTTAGTCCGCACAAGACTGTTGAGGGTCTCATTGGCGGAACCATTATAGCTGTTCTGAGTGCACTGGTTTTCAGGAACCTGATACAGGAAAAGTCGCTGTATGCCATCCTGCTGGCTGCAGTGATTGTTGTTTTTGCTTTTGCCGGCGACGCGGTAAAATCTGTTTATAAAAGAAAGTATGGAGTAAAGAATTTCAGTAACCTTATACCTGGTAACGGGGGATTCCTTGACAGATTTGACAGCCTCATTGCTACAGGGGCCGGAATAACTGTTGCAGGACTACTCTTTAACCTGTAAGTCAATCCTGCCGGCTGATGTTGAAATGGTGAGATCCGTGAGGATTATAGATGAGATTCAGTCCGCCCGGCATCACGCCAAGCTTAAAGCGTTGTGCATAGGATATCTCCCCGTCAGCGTGAAAGGGAACTTTTTCCGGGAATTCCAGGGCAAGCTCCGGAGTCTTGTAATAATGAACACTTTTATTCTTCAGGTGCGTTCCCTTAGGAGCGGTCATCAGGATTTTTATTCTTTCAGGAAGGGATAATTGCCTGATCGAACATATATCGAGGAGGCCGTCATTTGCAATTGCCCCGGGAGTGAGCAGAAACGATTTGGCATAAGTTCTGGCGCCGTTGGAGACGGTATTCATGAAACAGCTGGTCTCAGTCCTTTGCCCGGCAGAGATGACGACCATGGTCTTCTCTTTGTAGAAGAGGATTGTCTTAAGGACGATTCCAATATAGTTTTGCTTTTTCCCGGGCTTCCTTTCCCGTGATTTGTTAAAATTCTCAGCAACCTGGACATCAAATCCGATCCCTATTCCGGTAAAGAAGAAGGAATTATCATTACACACACCGACATCCGAAGCTATTACGTTAGCCGTAAAAAATGTCTCCCAGTCTCTTTCCTGGTACTTTTCAGGAAATCCGGCCAGCTCATTAACGCCATTTGCAGTTCCGCCAGGTATCTGGCCGGTGATGACGTTCCTGTTTGATACAAGGGGTGTGGCTACTTCGCTGAAGGTGCCGTCTCCACCAACAGCAATAATGTATTTATATCCGTTGCCGGCACACCTTTCTGACAGTTCAGAGGCATGGCCCCTTCTTTCAGAAAAGACGATATCAGCCTCCAGGCTGAACATGGTTATCTTTTCGCGTATTTTATCAACCTGGCTGAGTGCATAGCCGCTGCCGGCGACCGGGTTGACAATAAAAACCCATTTCCCTTGGTCATTCATAGTACTGTTGAAATTAAGCTACGGTCAATCAAATCCGGCGACAGAGGGTCATGGGCACCGGTTTTTCTCCCGGAGGGGCGATCTGGTTTTTGTTTAAATGTCTTCTTCTACGGTAGCCCTGATGATCCAGTCTCCGGTTACCCCGAAGCTTTTACTTGTTGACCAGGTTCCGTTTGTCTCTTTTACCCAGTTTCGGGTTTCGGAAATTGTTCCGTCACCGTCACGTGCAATGCAAGGATAACCGGTTGCTGTCATTTCTATGGAAACACGGATACTGCCACCCTGGGCCAGCACAATGTTTTCATCTCTCAGGTCGATCTCCTGCATCACAGTGTTTGAGGAAGCCATTCTGTAGGTAGATGTGAACAACAGGGTTCCAGGGGTTGCCGCGCCTATGTCTTTATATATTTTAAGTTTGATATCCCTGTTCACTGTAGTGCCTCCGCCACCGAACAGGAACCTGACATAGGTCACCTGGAATGTGTTATTGACAGGCCCCAGGGTTACTGCTCCCTCCTCGCCGGCCAAAAATCCGCTCTGAAATCCTACAGAAGCCGCGTCGGTATAACCATCTGTCTGCAGGTTTACGGTTTGGGTTTGTTGTTTGTCATCCTTCTTGCATGAGTCGCAGCATAATGCAAAAAGCAATAATGAAATGATCAGGAAATTCTTCATAATATCTGTTTATAATTGTATTTCCCTCCTGGTTTAAAAACGACACTTGGTGGTTCCCCTAAACCAGGCGATGGTTTCTGAATTGCGGTTCCCTGTCTGCTCATAACAAATATAGTAAAAAGCAGGGATAATATAATCTTCCGGAACAGGGAAGAAGTGTGAGAGTGAATGCGAGTCTTGAGGAAAAAGAACGAGAGTGTTCGCTCTCGCTCTCACTCTCGCTCTTTTTCATGTGGGCCCAGCTGGGCTCGAACCAGCGACCCCCTGATTATGAGTCAGGTGCTGCTAACCAGCTGAGCTATGGGCCCGGATAAACAGGGTGCAAATATAATATACAATTGCAAAATCTGCAAATAGTAACGACGCCCAACCTGGGCGTCGCCCTATTTATCTGTTTATGTAATCAAACAGAACACCTCCCGCTTCATCGAGGTCATTGCCGAAGGTGATGAGTCCGCCCCTGTCTCCGGCCATGACGATAATACGTTTCTCAAACACTTCCGGCTCGCTGAAGATGCGTATCATCTCGCGTGCCATGGCCGGTGTTCCGTATTCAACTGCCGGATCAGTTGTTGGAACTTTATTCATAAGCTCCTCCCACAGCCTCACGGAGTGCACATGTATTACAGCATTTGTTCCGGGGTCTGCCATATATATGGCAGCATGGGTGAGTGATTCGGATGAGGCTTTCAGCGGGCCGCTGCACATGACAGCATTGTCTTCAATGTTGTATGATGACACCTTGACATAGTGTCCTGGTTCGAGCTCGGGAATGTCTCCCGTTGATGAACCGGTAATGACAAATTGCTGTGAGCTTCCGATGCGTATGCTGATATTGCCGAATCCCACTCCGTTTTCGAAAGCCCCTACCAGATCAAGGTTAAAAAGTATATCTCTCCAGTGATTGATAACTTCATACTGGTCGTCTGTGATCACAGGGCCAGACTGGCTCCAGTAGCAGTTAAACTTGACAATGCCTTCCATATAATTATGATAATAATTTTAAAATTGAATCCTTATCTGCCCGGCAGATACCGCGATCAGTTATGATCCCGGTTACAAGACGTGCGGGCGTCACGTCAAAACCGTAGTTTGAAACAGAGATGCCGGGCTGGCATATGTAAAACGATTGTATGTCCGCATGTAGAGACGTTGCATGCAACGTCTCTACTGGAATATTCAAAACATTTTCAGGAATACCGTCAATTTTTTTAATTTCGTCGCCGTCGCGTTCTTCAATCATTATTTGCTCCGGGCTGTCAATGGTCATGTCAAATGTTGATACCGGGAAGGCCGAATAAAATGGTATACCATTGTCATGCGCCGCCAGCGCCTTGAGGTATGTACCAATCTTATTCGCCACGTCTCCTGACGTCGTTGCCCTGTCGCAACCGACGATGACAATATCAACCAATCCGTTCTGCATCAGGTGTCCGCCGGCATTGTCAGCCACCAGCGTAAATGGCACGCCATGGTTTGAGAGCTCCCATGCAGTCAGCCTTGCACCCTGGTTCCTTGGACGGGTCTCGTCAACCCAGACGTGAACCCTGATGCCCTTATCATGAGCGAGATAGACAGGGGCAAGGGCGGTGCCATAATCGACACATGCCAGCCAGCCGGCATTGCAATGCGTCAGAATGTTAACGGTGCCGCCTCCCTTCCTGTAGCTTATATCTCTTAACAGCTCAAGGCCATATTCACCTATCTTTTTGCTTCGCCATGCCTCTTCATCACATATACGAGCTGCGGCTGTACGCAGTGCCTCACTCTCAGGGTTTTTTTCACAGACCTCTGTCATCCGGTCTACTGCCCATGAAAGGTTAACCGCAGTAGGACGTGTTGCCTTCAGTCTGTCTGCATCAAAAAGTATTGCCTCTTTTATGTTGTTCTCCGCTCTGTGTTCAAGAAATGAGAACCAGATTCCCCATGCAGCAGCAGCACCTATAAGCGGGGCACCGCGGACAGCCATGTCTGATATGGCCGTGCATACATCATTCACGCTCCGGAGTTGTAATACTTCATATGAGAAGGGTAGTCTTCTCTGATCAATAACGTTTATTGTCGTCTGATCACTCTCGTCCTGCCAGATGCTTCTATACACCTTTTCCCCAATATTCATCAAGAATAGCTCTCATCTAAAATAGATTCACAAAATTATAAATAATTAACCTTATAATTATATCAACTTCCTTCCCATGTTTCCGTCAAATGGTTTTTCGAATTTCCGACCCGATTGGTCTATGTAATTCGATATAATTGATTATCTTTGTATAAGGATAGATTAGATGATCAACAAGGAAGAATACAGGCTAAAGATTATCCTCACGGCCAGCAAAATATTCAGCCATTATGGTTTCAAAAAGACCACCATGGACGAGATATCACGGGCCCTGAAGAAGGGTAAGAGCTCGATCTATTATTATTTTGGGAGCAAAGAGGAGATTTTTGAGGCTGTGGTGCTTTATGAGGCGAACCAGCTCCGGACCCAGCTGAGAGCAGCCATGAAGGAGGTTGATTCGCCCCCTGACAAGCTTCGCAATTACATATTTGTGAGGATGAGAGCTTTTGAGAAGCTCTCAAACTATTATAATGCAGTATTTGACAAGAACCTTGATCATTATGAGTTTATTGAAAAGATAAGATCGAGGTATGACCGTGAGGAGCTTGCTATTCTGCGTCTTCTCGTCTTTATTGGAAACCGGAGGGGCATCTTCGAGGTAAGGGACAGTGAGTACACAGCAATGGCGATACAGACAATGCTTAAGGGTATGGAGGTTCCCTTGTTTTGGCGCAAACGAGAGATAGATATTAACAGTCGCCTTAATGCAATCCTGAGTCTTATTTTTGATGGAATCAACAAGAGGCCGTAGCCCTCTTTCATTTTTTTGCAACCGGTACCGGTTTCCGGAGTGACCAGAGAAGAATAACTATCCCGATGACAACTAACGGGATACTAAGTAACTGGCCCATATTAAGCTTCATAGCCGACTCAAACGCCACCTGGTCTTCCTTGACATACTCTACAAAGAACCGGAATGTGAACACGAATATCAGGAACAGGCCGAACAACAGTCCGGAGCGTTGTTTTCCTTTCTTGTTCCAGTAGATCTTAAGGAGAATCACGAATGTTGCCAGGTAAGCCAGTGCCTCGTATATCTGTGTCGGGTGCTTCGGTGCGTTCTCGCCGTTGCGGAGGAAAACAAATCCCCAGGGCAGTGTGGTTTCAACACCATATATTTCCGAATTCATCAGGTTGCCAAGACGTATGAGCGCACCGGCCAGGGCAACAACAATGACCACGCGATCAATTGCCCACATATAAGGCTTTCGCTCTTTTCTGACGAAATACCACAGGGCAAGAGGTATGCCTATTGCTGCACCATGGCTTGCCAGTCCGCCATGCCAGACCTTCAGTATCTCTACCGGATTTGCGAGATAGTATGCAGGCTCATAGAAGAAACAGTGACCCAGTCTCGCTCCCAGTATTGTACCAATGGCAACGTATACCGTAAGCCTGTCAAGTGTGGCCTCACCAACACCTTCATTGGCAAAGACTTTTTTCAAAATATAATACCCGAAGACAAATCCTGAAGCAAACAGGAGGCCGTACCACCTTACAGCAAAACTGCCTATCCGGAAGATCTCGGGGTCAACATTCCACGGAATGATCTGAAGTGTCATCTGATATCTGTTTGAGGCTCAAAATTAAGTAAAAAAGGAACTGAGCAGTGTAACGGCGGCAATAATTTACATAACAAAATTTGATGTAAGTTTGTAAACAATGGATTACCTGAGATACATAACAGCCCTCCGGGGTGTCGCGCTTCCGGCAATTCTGCTCATTGCCTCATGTGCCAAGATCAGTTCACCTTCAGGCGGGCCAAAGGATGAGGAGCCGCCGGTTATAATAAAAAGCGTGCCTGAAAATGGATCTGTTATGTTCAGTTCGAAGTCCTTTACCGTGACATTTGATGAGTACGTAATACTTGACAAGATCAGTGATAAGTTCATGGTTTCACCGCCCATGAAGAATAAACCTGAAGTCAGGCTAAAGGGAAAGAGCCTTGTTGTAAGCTGGGAGGATGAAATGGCCGACAGCACGACATATACATTCTATTTTCAGGATGCTATCCGCGACAATAACGAAAACAATCCGATCAACAATTACCAGTATGTCTTTTCAACAGGGCCTGTACTTGATTCACTGTCACTGACAGGCAACGTTTTCAACGCCTCTGATCTTGAGACGGCGGAGGATATGATGGTGATGATGTACTCAAACATGTCTGACACAGCTCCCCGCAAGATTCTTCCGGCATATATCTCAAGGCCTGATCCCTCAGGAGGGTTTCTGATAAGCAATATTAAACCCGGGCGCTACAGGCTGTATGCCGTAAAGGACCTCAATGGCAACAGGCTATATGATCTTGCAGATGAGACATTTGCTTATTGTGACTCGATCGTGGTGATCACTTCTGAAGATAACTTCGGTGTTATGCCCGATACAATAAAACACAGACCAGCCTCTGCAACGGAGACAACAAAGCCAGACATCTTTACTTTTGGCCGTCACCGCCTTTATGCTTTTATTCCGGAGTCGAAGAAACAATATCTGAAATTCACCGAGCGCAAGAGCTCTGCCAGTCTGGGTTTTGGCCTTGCCCTTCCCTCTGATTCAGCACAGTTCGTCCTGAATTTGAAAGAAATTCCTGCAGAATCGTGGTTCATGCAGACAAATGCCAGGCGTGACACATTTATGGTATGGATAACCGACCCTGCTGTTTATGACCTTGACCTCATTGAGGCACATGTAACCTTTCCATTCACTGACAGTACAGGCACAATTATTCAGCGTACAGATACGGTGAATATGAGATTTGTAAAGCCCCCGGTACCAAGAGGAGGCACCGGAAGAAAGCCAGCCCTCATCCTGAACACAAACATTGCCTCCAGGCTTAGGCCGGGAACAATGCCTCTCTTTATCTGCAGCACCCCTCTCGGGGAACCGGATACCTCTAAAATCACCCTGACAGAGATCGTTGACTCTGTACAGACCAGGCTAAGTACTTTGTTTGAGAGAGACAGCTCTGACATAAGACGTATACGGATGGTTACCCCGCTGAAACCTGGATTCAGCTACTCACTGATTTGCCGCAACGGCTCATTTAGTGATATTTATGGCCTGGTAACAGACTCTGTTAACTACAGATTTTCAGTGGCCACAGCAGAAGACTACGGAAGTGTTACGGCAAATCTTACAGGTTATGAGGGAGCCGTTATTATACAGCTGGTGGCTGAGAAAGACAAGATCGTCAGTGAGAGGGCAGTGACAAGCCCCGGAACAGTCAAGTTCGGGTTGCTTGACAAAGGAAGCTACAGGCTTAAGGCTATTTACGATCTCGACGGTAATGGCGCCTGGACAACGGGAGATTACGACCTCAGAAGGAGCCCTGAGCCCGTAACCTATTACGGTGGCGAGCTGGAAGTGAAGATTAACTGGGAGCTTGAGCAGGACTGGGATCTGGGTAAAATGTTTGTCAAGGATGTTTCTCTAAGGAACAAGCCGGATTTAAAGAAATGAGAATATGGCATCACGACGCAGGTTCATCAGAAACAGCATTGTGGCAGGGGCCGCTGTCACTGCAGGTTTTCCCGCCTTTGCCGGGATTAAGCAGGAGAAATGGATTTCAAACAGGCCGCCGGTAAAGCAGAGAAAATTTCAGAGCAGGGCAGTTGAAGAGACAATAAAGGAGGTAAAATCATACCTTGGTGAAACAGAGCTGGCATGGCTGTTCGAAAACTGTTTTCCCAACACTCTTGACACAACTGTTAACTATTCTGAAAAAGACAACAAGCCCGACACCTTTGTCATCACAGGAGATATACATGCTATGTGGCTTCGGGATTCAACCGCACAGGTGTGGCCCTATATTTCTCTGACAGCAGCAGACGCCAGGCTTAAGGATCTTATCGCCGGTGTGATCAACAGGCAGGTGAAGTGTATTCACATTGATCCTTATGCTAATGCCTTCAATGACGGCCCCGGTCATAGCGAATGGATGAATGACCTTACTGACATGAAGCCTGAGCTGCATGAAAGAAAATGGGAGGTTGATTCTCTTTGTTACCCTGTCAGGCTGGCACACGGATATTGGAAGGCAACGGGTGACACGTCGGTATTTGACACATCATGGGTTGAGGCGATGAAGATTGTTATTCGCACCTTCATTGAGCAGCAGCGCAAGGAGGGTCAGGGGCCCTACAAATTCCAGAGGGTTACCGGATGGCAGACAGACACTGTGGCCGGAGCAGGATATGGAAACCCTGTTGTGCCGGTAGGACTTATCGTTTCCATCTTCAGACCGTCGGATGATGCCACCACCTGGCCTTTTCTTATTCCTTCAAACTATTTTGCAGTCAGATCACTGAGGCAGATCGCAGAGATAGCAGACACTGTTCTGAAAGATGCCAGCCTGAGCGGTGATGCATTAAAGCTGGCAGAAGAGGTTGATGCAGCACTGGCAAAATATGCCAGGGTGATGCATCCGCAACATGGCGAGATCATTCCGTATGAGACCGACGGCTATCACAATTACAATTTTATGGATGACGCCAATGTTCCGAGCTTGCTTTCCATGCCTTATTTAGGGACTATTGATCGCAGTGACCCCCTTTACCTGAGGACCAGGAACTTTGTTCTTAGTAAGAGCAATCCCTACTACTTCTCGGGAATAATGGGTCACGGAGTCGGGAGTCCTCATACCGGCATTAACCGCATATGGCCTATTGCCATCACGGTAAAAGCCCTTACGGCAAATAATGACTATGATGTTGTGGCATCACTTAAGATGCTTCAGAGCACTCATGCAGGTACGGGGTTTATGCATGAGTCGTTCATGAAGGATGATCCCACTCAATTCACAAGAAAATGGTTTGCATGGGCAAACACGCTGTTCGGTGAGCTTGTTCTCGATACATACCGTACCAAACCCGGATTGTTAAAAGAAGTCTAAACAGAGATATTATGAAAGATATAGTTGCAGGGGTAGATATTGGAGGGACCAATACCATCATCGGCTTTGTAGATTCTGAAGGTAAAATAATTGCTGAGGAGCGGCTCTCAACACCCGATTATGCATTTGCGGACGATTTTGTCATCGCTCTCGATGAAAAGCTCAAGAGCATGTTATCCAGGCTTAAAGATACGAGTATTGCAGGCATAGGAATTGGTGCTCCGAATGCCAATTACAATAAAGGTACAATTGAACTGGCACCCAACCTCAGATGGAAGGGCATTATACCTCTTGTTAAACTGACAGAGCGTCGAACGGGGCTCAGGACCAGGATCACGAACGATGCCAATGCAGCTGCTCTCGGCGAGTTGCTTTTCGGAGGCGCAAAAGGGATGAAACACTTTATAATTTTAACTCTCGGCACCGGCCTTGGCAGCGGTTTTGTTGTTGATGGGGAGGTGGTCTACGGACACACCGGTTTTGCCGGCGAGCTTGGACACATGACTGTTGCCGAAGGTGGCAGGGTATGTGGTTGCGGACGGCGAGGATGCCTGGAGACCTATGCCTCGGCAACAGGCCTTGTGAGGACAGTACTTGCACTGCTGAGTGACAGGCGTGACCCAAGCGCACTGCGTGACCTTAAAAGTACTGACATAACCTCAAGAAGAGTCGCAGAGGCTGCTGCTGCCGGTGACCTGATAGCCCTGGAAGCCCTTGACCAGACAGCACGGATGATAGCACTCGGAATAGCCAACGCTGTCATCTTCTCAAGCCCGGAAACAATATTCCTGTTCGGCGGGCTGGCAAAAGCGGGAGAAGCACTTATCGGACCTGTCAGAAAATATGCTGATGAGCTTGTGCAACCGGTTTTCAGGGGCACATTCACAATTGAACCGTCAGGTCTCCCTGAAGCCAATGCTGCCATACTCGGCGCCTCAGCACTCATCTGGAAAGAGATGAAATAAATTTGCTGGCTTTGTTCATATGTGATAACTTTGCCATATTGGTTCTCTTTGTTCAGAAGTAAGCAAAACCAACCGAGATGAAAACCGTTGAAGTCAGAAAACTGAATACCGAAGATATTTTTCCGTCAATGGCTGACGTATCTGCCATGCTTGATGAGCTTGGCGAGGGCCATGCCATTGATACGGTTAACTGGAAGGAGTTCTCTTACAGGCCTGCTGTGCGTTTTAACATAGCCTGGGGAGAGCGTGAGATTTACATAAAGTACTATGTCAGGGAGTCAAATGTGAAAGCCGAGAAGAGCAAGACCAATGAGATGGTCTGTGAAGACTCCTGTGTTGAGTTTTTTGTTTCACCGTCAGACGACGGGTTGTACTATAACCTTGAGTTTAATCCTATTGGTACTGCCCTCATGGGTTCAGGTCACGGGAGGCATGACAGCGCACGGGCTGATGCCGCCATTGTTGATGGCATCCGCCGGCTGACAAGCATGGGAAAGGAGCCTTTCGGGGAGAGAAGCGGAGATATGCTTTGGTCAATCACGGTTGCGATACCACTTGAGACATTTTTCCATCATAAGGTAGAGAGTCTGAAGGGAAAGAGTTTCAGGGCCAATTTTTACAAATGTGGTGACAAGCTGAGCAATCCACATTTTGTAACATGGAACCCTGTTGGTACGGAGAGACCTGATTATCACAGACCCGAATACTTCGGCATACTGAAGTTTGTTTAGGCACTGAAAAATATATTGGCTATGATTAAAGGAAATGCAGTTATAGGGCAGTCTGGCGGCCCGACATCAGTCATTAATTCGAGTCTTGCAGGTGTCATCACTGCTGCAAAGGCTTCGTCAGCCATCAACAGTATCTATGGACTGAATTATGGTATCGAAGGCCTTATGAATGAATGGCTCTATGACCTTGGTGCACAGCCTGAACGCATCATAAGCGGGTTGCGTCATACCCCATCATCTGCCCTTGGTTCATCGCGCCATAAAGTGAAAGAGGAAAATTTACCACAGATACTGAATGTTCTTAAAAAATATGATATCCGATTTTTCTTCCTGATCGGAGGAAATGATACAATGGATACCATCAACAGGGTGGAGGCATATTGCAGGAAGGAGGGTTATGAACTTGTTGGTATGGGAATACCCAAGACTGTTGACAATGATCTCTTCGGGACGGATCACACTCCGGGCTTTGCCTCAGCTGCCTGGTCGAACACTCTCAATGTCATGCAGGCCGGATTTCTTGCCCGTGACATGAAAAAGGTTGATCAGTTTGTTGTTTATCAGACCATCGGCCGTGATGCCGGGTGGCTGGCAGCAGCAACGGCCATGGCCAGAAAAGAGGAGGATGATGCTCCCCACCTGATATACACTCCTGAGCATCACTTCGTAACGGAGAAATTCCTGGATGATGTCGATAGTTGTCTTAAGCGCTACGGATGGGTTTCCGTTGTCTGTGGCGAGGGACTTAAGTTTGCCGATGGTACTCCCGTGAGTGCCTCTGTCGTGAAGGACAAGTTCAGCAATACCGAGTTCGGGGCTATGGGGGGTGCAAGCGTGGGGCTGAACCTACACCGGATGATAACATCAAGGTTCGGACTCAGGGGAGAGTTTCAGATAACTGAGTCACTCATTATGAGCGACTTTGTCAGATCGCTCGCTGTTGACCGCGAGGAGGCATACCAGTGCGGTATCCGTGCTGTAGAACTGGCCGTGAGAGGAGAATCGGGATATATGGTAACAATAGTCAGGATGTCTGACAATCCTTACACTGTTACTTACGGAAAGGTGCCGTTGAATGATGTGGCTGTTGCAGCCAGACCGATGCCGGAGGAATATTTCAACGGGGAGGGCAATTTTGTCTCTGATGCCTTCATGGAATATATGAAGCCCCTGACCGGTGAATTGCCTGATTTTGTGCAGCTTGAAAAGATAATGGTAAAGAAATAGGAGGAAATTGTAATGGCAACAGAGTTTAACAAGGTTGTGCTTTCAATCAATGCACATCCTGATGATGCAGAGGCGTGGAATGCAGGAGTGCTGAAGCTGCTTCATGAAAAAGGGTATACGATTGTGATAGCTACTATGACAGGCGGTGACCTGGGAGGGTGCAATATGAGCATGGAGGAGACAGCGCGTGTCAGGTTCGAAGAGGCAAAAGCTGCTGCTGCTGTCCTGGATGCAGAGTATTATTGTCTTGGCGGAATTGACGGCTCTCTATACGATACCAGAGAGATGAGACTAAAGACAATATCACTTCTTCGTAAGGTAAGGGCGGGTGTTGTATTCACTCATCTGCCGAACGACTATCACCCTGACCACAGGGCTACTGCAGCAATCGTTGAGGCAGCAGCCATGGTCGCTTCACTTGATCCGGTTCCTGTGACTGAGAAGCCGCTTGAAGTCACTCCTCTTTTATATCATTCTTCTCCCCTGACTCTCAGTGACCCGATAGGTGCACAGCTGACCCCGCCTCACTTCTTTGTCGATGTCACCAGTGTGGTCAGCACCAAGATTGAGATGCTTGGCAAGCATGTTTCGCAGCTTGAACTGATGAAGCACATGCACCGTATTGATGATTTCTTCGGATATGTCCTGGAGGGTAACCGCAGTTATGGCCGAATGGTTGGCGTTGATTATGCCGAGGTATACTGGCAGCACCTTGGTGGCGGATTCCAGAAAGACCCACAGGTTCAGCGTGATCTCAGCAAGTTCATTGTGAAACAATAAAACATACCGTCATGAATCTAAACGACAACAGGTACAATCGTTTTGCCCTTGTGAGGGAGATGATGGAGACACCACAGGTGATCTCCGGATTCGATAGTAAAGCAGTGGCGCCCTTCGCTGATGCTGTGAAACGTAAGGAAGGAATCTTCCTGACCGGCGAGGGCAGCAGCCGCATCTTTCCGGCAAAGAGGGCTATGTATGCCCGCATGGTCAGGGGATGCCGTTTTCCTGTCATGACGGAAGGATCAACTCAGGCTATAGAGTACAATTTAGATGATTATGCTGTCTTTGGAGCATCGAACTCAGGCAAGACAAAGGAGATTATGCGGCTGATGGTCTCTCTAAGGGATAAGGGTCATGATACTCTTCTGGGACTGACAGCTAATGCCGGGACTCCCCTCTGTGATGTGGCACACATGACACATCTCCTCACATGCGGCAAGGAGAATGCCGTCGCAGCTACGAAGTCAGTAGTTGAACAGGCACTATTCTATGACGCCATTCAGCACATCCTTTGGGGAGAGCCCATGACATCCCTGTCAGCTCTGGCTGAAGGATTTGAAAAAGCCCTGAGGATTGAAATAGATCAAAAAATAGTAAGCAGGCTTGTTGCTGCACCTGTCATCTGGTTTGCAGGGAAGAATGACGGTGTAGCTGAAGAGCTTGCATTGAAGACGAATGAGATAACACGCAAACGGTCCGACTTCCTTGAAGGCACATATGCTGCCCACGGGATAGAAGAGGTAATGAATCCGGATGAGGTTCTCATCTGGGCAGATCCGTTTGAGGAAGAGGAGGAGAAGTTTTATGATATTCTGGTTAAGGGCGTGGGAATGACTGTCATTGCAATATCTGCAAGACCAACACGTTTTCCGACTCTGTTAATACCAGGAGGTCTTAGCTCATCCCCTTATATTCAGCTTGCAGCAGGATGGAACCTGCTTGTTGAAACGGGGATAGCCCTCGGTGTTGACCTGGATCATCCCGTAAGGGCCAGAAAGGTAGGGAATGAATATCTCCCCGGATAATTAGTGCTGAAGAGAGCACCGGAACTGACATTTTTTTTCAACGGGTTAATCTAAACATTATATTTACGTTTAGTTTAAACTATTCTATGCCCATGAAAAAAGAACAGGTTGTTGTAGGCATCGACATTGGAGGTACCAATACTGTCTTTGGCATTGTTAACAGAATCGGAAGGATTCTTGCCGAGGATAGTCTTGTTACGACACATTATGATGAACCCGAAGTTTTTGTAGCAGCGCTATATGAGAAGATCATGCTTACCCAGGCAAGGGTCGGTAAACCGGTTGAGATTCTTGGATATGGGATCGGTGCACCGATGGGAAACATCAACAAGGGCACGATTGAATACCCGGCAGACCTTCCATGGAAAGGCATAATACCCTTGGCGCAAATATTTTCAAGGCATACATCACTGCCTGTTCTCGTTACCAATGATGCCAATGCAGCTGCTGTCGGGGAGATGATCTATGGTGGTGCCAAGGGGATGAAGAACTTTGTGGTTATCACCCTCGGTACCGGTCTGGGCAGCGGGTTCGTCGTAGACGGCAAGCTTGTCTATGGGCATGATGGCTTTGCTGGGGAGATAGGTCATACAGTCATCAGGCCGGGGCAGTCAAACCGTGACTGCGGCTGCGGGCGCAAAGGATGTCTTGAGACATATGTATCGGCCACGGGGCTGAAGCGCACCGTACTTAAGATACTTGCTGACAAGCTTGAGAAGAGCGAGTTGCGCAGCTACAGTTTTGATGAGCTTGACTCACGGAAGGTCTATGAAGCTGCACTGCGTGGTGACCCGATAGCGCTTGAGGCGTTTGAACATACAGGCGCAATGCTCGGCTTCAAGCTTGCCGACGTGGTTGCCCACACCAATCCGGAAGCAATATTTCTTTTCGGCGGGCTGGCTCTTGCCAAGGAACTGATCTTCGAGCCGGCAAAAGAGCATATGGAGAAAAACCTGCTCCATATCTACCGCGACAAGGTAAAGCTGCTCCCCTCGGAGCTTAGCACCCAGAATGCTGCAGTCCTCGGCGCAAGCTCACTTATTTGGTCTGACGCTGAAAAAATGAGATAGGAACAGGTCAATGGAGAAGTACAGTTTCCCGGAGATGTTCAATTATATCATAGGAGCCCTTTTTGTGCTTATTGTTTTTTCTATTGCCTATGCCTATCTGAAGCCCCACAGACTTCACCACTCGAGGCCTCTTTCAACCCTCGCCCTGAAAGGCAGCTATCTCCTTTATCTTCTTGTGACACTCCTTGTGATTTATTTTGCCAGCCTCTCAGGAGGAGGACTCAGCGAGGTCTTTGACGGACCGGAATTCTTTGTCTTCCTGCTGGTGATATTCGTTCCCACTGTGGCCATCTTCGCAAGGAAGATCACCCACTTCAGCACAAAGAGGGTATGGTTTAACCTGATATTTGCGGCAATCAATATACTGATGATTTTAATTGTCCTTCTGCTTTACCGGTTCTGAACTTTCAGGATTCGTTTAAAAGTTTAAATTTGTTTTACTAAACTAAAAACTCCACAGTCATGATCAAGGAAAGATTTATCACTTATGTGGAAGAGAGTATAAAGAAGAACTGGAATATCGAAGCTCTCTCCAATTACCGTGAGAAAGGCTATACATACAAGGAGATAGCTGAAGTAATAGGCAGGCACCATATTGCTTTCCGGGAGTTTGGGATAAAAGAGGGTGACAAGATAGCAATGGTCGGCAGGAACTCTGCAAACTGGTGCTCGATATATCTGTCAGTGGTGACATACGGTGCAGTTATCGTACCCATACTTCCTGATTTCAGACCCGATGACCTGCATAATATCATTAATCACTCTGACTCAAAGCTCCTATTTGTAGATGACAAAATATGGGAGACACTGGAGGAAGATAAGATTAAGGAGATAATGTGCGTCATCAGTATTGACAATTTTGAGGTATTAATGAGCCGGACCATTAAGCACAGTGAGATTTACGGCAACATTGGCGCGCGTTTCAAAGAGGATTACCCCGACTTTAAGCCGGAGGATATCAGGTACTCAGGGGTGGATAATGAGCAGCTTGCTGTCATAAGTTATACTTCAGGGACAACCGGGTTTTCGAAAGGGGTTATGGTCCCTCACAGAAGCCTGGCGGCCAACATACGTTTTGCGCAACAAAACATGCCTCTTAATCCGGGTGACCCGGTAGTGTCATTTCTTCCGCTGGCACACACTTTCGGGGGTGCCTTTGAGTTTCTTTTCCCGTTCACCTACGGTTGTCATATAACAATTCTTACAAAGACCCCTTCACCGCAGATACTGCTGGCCGCTTTCAAGGAGATTAAGCCCAGACTGATTCTTTCTGTTCCTCTGGTGATAGAGAAGGTATACAAGAAGCAGCTTCTGCCGGTTATAAGCAAGCCGCATATGAAAGCTCTGCTGATGGTTCCGGGGGTCAATAAGGTGCTTCATAACAAGATAAGGGCGAAACTTGTTGAGACTTTCGGTGGCCGTTTCAAGGAACTTGTGATTGGTGCCGCCAAATTCAACCCTGACGCAGAGAAATTCTTCAGAACCATTGGCTTTCCATTCACAGTGGGCTATGGAATGACGGAATGCGGGCCGCTCATCAGTTACCGGTCATGGGATACCACCCAGCTTGGAGCGTCAGGCAAAGCCGTTGACACCCTTGAGGTTAAGATCGACTCTCCTGATCAGGAAAATATAGTCGGCGAGATCATACTCAGGGGTGATAATGTCATGCTCGGCTATTACAAGAACGAAGCTGCCACAAAAGGAGTCATAGATGAGGAAGGATGGCTTCACACAGGAGACCTTGGTGTGATAGACAAGGATGGCAATATTTATATTAAGGGGAGAAGTAAAAACATGCTCCTTGGCCCCTCAGGTAAAAACATCTATCCTGAAGAGATAGAGACACTCATAAATAATTACAGGTACGTTACAGAGTCTGTTGTCATCTCAGAGGAAGATAAGCTTGTGGGCCTCATATTTCCGGATTATGAGCAGCTAAACAAGGACGGCATTACTGAGGAGACGCTCCCCGGCGCACTTGAAACAATACGCAAGGATGTCAACAACCACCTTCCGGAGTACATGTCTGTAACAAAGTTTAGGATACATCCTGAGGAATTTGCAAAAACACCGAAGAAAAGCATCAAGCGATATCTTTATATGAGGGAATAGTATTTTGCGCCGAGTAATTGCATTGGATGATTGTCATGACTAATGGAAAAGCGTGAAAAAGTATTGCGTGATAGTTGCAGGCGGAACCGGGCAGAGGATGAGATCCTCTGTTCCGAAACAGTTCCTTCATCTCGAAGGCAGGCCGTTGCTGATGCACACCATTGAGCGCTTCTTTACCTTTGATGAAAATATTGCAATTATCGTCGTTCTTCCTGAAGAGCATATTTCTCTATGGCACAGGCTTATCGAAGAACACTCCTTTAGCCTCAGTCACATCGTGGTACCGGGAGGGGAGGAGCGGTTCCATTCAGTAAAGGCCGGGCTGGATGCCGTCACCCAGAAGTCGCTCATAGCAATTCATGACGGAGTGAGACCGCTGGTAAGCCATGACACTATATGGAGATGTTACGCTGATGCCGAAGAGTTCGGCTCTGCTGTTCCATTTATTGAGCCCGCTGACTCAGTCAGGCTTCTTGCAGGTTATGACAGCCGTCCCTTTCCCCGTGGCGAGGTAAGACTTATTCAAACCCCGCAGGTGTTTAAAAGCCAGCTTATAAAAAGGGCGTATGACCGGGTTTTTGATCATACCTTCACCGATGATGCAACAGTTGCTGAGGCTTCGGGTATCACCATACACCTGACTCATGGGAACAGGGAGAATATTAAAATTACAACCCCTGAAGACCTTCTGGTAGCTCATGCACTTTTACGAATGGTAAAATAGGAAATATATCTTACCCATCTGATGGAACACGCCAACATACTTGATTATAAGAGACTGGAACTGAAGAAGGTTGACGGCATAAATGAAGATATCATTGCGTTGTTGGAAAGAACCATTCAGGGTTCTGAAGGGGGAATGCGCTGGACGATACACAACATTTCCGAAAAGGCAAATGCCTATGGTGACAGCCTTTACTTCCTGGCCCTCTACAAGAAAAGCAGCCTGATGGGTGTGGTTGGTCTCTGCCGCAGGAAGATCCAAAGCTGTGGCAGTGAATATGATTCAACCTATCTCCGTTATCTTGCTATACAGAGTGCATTTCAGACAGTAAGGGCGCCGGGAGGCAAGGGCGAAAGGCTGTCTCATGTCGAGGAGGGGTTCAAACACAATCTGCTGTCGATGTTCAGAGGCCCCCACCAAACTCCGGATCATGACCCTGCTCAGCCTGATAGACCCCATATCATGTATGCTTATATTGAGAGCATGAATGAGAGGTCTAAGAACCTGATACACCAGGCGGGGTATGAATATATCCGATCGTTCCTGACTGTCGCTTTCAGCCGCTTCAGCCCGAGGAAGGACCGAAAGGTAACATTGCTTGAACCCGAAAAGCAGAATGAGATGTCAGCTCTTCTTGCTGGTCAGTATTCTAATTACTGTTTTTACACTGATGCGTTTTCCTTTTACAGGAACAAATACTATGTAAAGAGAAAGGGCAGCGAGATCATAGCTGGTGTATGCGCCATTCCGGCTGAATACAGGGTAGTTAATGTTCCCGGTGTCTGGGGCTGGATGATTATGAAAGTACTCCCCGCAACGCCATTCTTCAGGAGGCTGTTTAACCCCGGTAAATTCAGATATCTTGTGTTAAGTGCAATATATTGCCGGAAGGGTTACGAAGATCATCTTCCCGACCTCTTTGAAGCCGTCTGCGCTGAGGAGGGATACCATACGGCTCTTACCTGGCTTGATGATCATTCAGACCTGTATGAGACTCTGAGAACCAACAGGAGGATGGGCATGCTCAACAGGTTGCTCAACGCAAAACCCGGACTGGTATATGCCTCCTTTTCAGGAATCACAGAAAGCGAGAAGGAGAGATTTTATGAAAGTCCGGCATACATTTCCGGATTTGATTTTTCCTGATGTAAAAAACATACAATCATGAATCTGAAGGAGAGTTTCAAAAGCAGAAGATTCCTCGTTGGATTATTGTTAGCACTCATCACCTTAACGTCCGTTGCGCAGCAGAAAAGTAACAACCGGATGACGTGGTTTGAGGATGCCCGGCTTGGGATTTTCATCCATTGGGGCATTTATTCAGTGAACGGCATTGATGAGTCGTGGTCTTTCTTTAACGGCTACATACCATATGATGAGTACATGAAACAGCTTAATGGCTTTACTGCCTCCTCCTATGACCCTGAGGCATGGGTAAGGCTCATCAGGCAGACCGGGGCAAGGTATGCCGTACTCACGACGAAGCATCATGACGGTGTCGCTCTTTGGGAGACAAAACAAAGCAGGCTTAATGTGGTTGACTCCACCCCGGCAGGCCGTGACCTGGTAAAACCCTTTGTCAGAGCCCTTCGCAAGGCAGACCTCAAAGTTGGGCTTTACTACTCACTCCTCGACTGGTCGCATCCTGACTATCCTAATTTCACAAAGAATGAAACGAGGTATGAGGCCGATTCTGCAAGATGGGAGCGTTTTGTAAAATTCAATCACGGGCAGATAAATGAGATCACAAGGGAGTTCAATCCTGATCTTTACTGGTTTGACGGTGACTGGGAGCAGAGTGCAGAAAGGTGGAGGGCCCCGGAGATAAGAAAGATGATACTCGAAAACAATCCTTCAGCCATCATCAACTCACGTCTGGCAGGTTACGGTGACTATGCAACGCCTGAACAGGGTCTTCCGTCAAAGCGGCCGACGGAAAAACAGTGGGAGCTATGCATGACAATGAATGATTCATGGGGTTACCAGGGCAATGACACAAACTATAAGAGCTCACTCCAGGTGATACGCATATTTGCTGAATGTATTGGCATGGGAGGCAACCTGCTTCTTGATATTGGACCTAAGCCTGACGGCACCATACCCGAAGAGCAGCAGCAGGTGCTGAGAGACCTGGGCAGATGGACCGCAAAACACCAGGAGGCCATCTTCGGCACAAGGGCCGGGCTGCCTGAGGGACATTTCGCCGGACCTACGACAATCAGCAGGGACAGTACGATGGTATACCTCTTTTTTACGGGTGATTCCGGAGGCGAGCTAATGCTTGAAGGGGTAAAGAACAGGATTAACAAAGCGGTTGTGATAGGCAACGGAACCACCCTCGGGACGAAGGAGTTTCTAAGACCTTCATGGAGCAGCCATGCCGGAGTATGGTTCATAAAGGTGCCGGAAGAGGTGCTCGATGAGAAGATGACGGTGGTGGGCCTTTCTCTCAACGGCAAACTTGAACTTGAATAAGCGTGGTAACTATGAAAAAATATGTCGTAGTTTTTATGTTTTTCATCTGTGTTGCCGGGCTAAGGGCACAGCATGATGATGAGAGGTATGTACCGGAGACTGATCCGCTGGTGCTACAGAAGCTTGAACAATGGCAGGATATGAAGTTTGGTCTCCTGATGCACTGGGGCCCCTACAGCCAGTGGGGCATTGTGGAATCATGGTCGATATGTGCCGAGGACGAGGGGTGGTGCAGACGGAAGAATCCGGATTACACGGAATATAAAAAACAGTACGAGGCACTGAAGCTTTCTTTCAATCCGGTCGGGTTTGATCCGGAGAAGTGGGCTGAGGCAGCCGCAGAGGCGGGAATGAAATACGTTGTCTTTACAACCAAACACCATGACGGCTTTTCTATGTTTGACACGAAGCTGACTGATTATAGAATAACTGATCCGGAATGCCCCTTCAGTGTCAACCCGAGGGCTGATGTGACAAAGGAGATTTTCAATGCATTCAGGGCACAAGGATTCTGGACAGGTGCTTACTTCTCAAAGCCTGACTGGCACAACGAAAACTACTGGTGGCCTAACTTCGCAACGCCGGACAGAAACGTGAACTACAGCATCAAAGATTACCCTGAACGGTGGGAGAGTTTTGTTCAGTTCACCCAGGGTCAGATAATGGAACTGATGGGAGGGGATTATGGCCCGATGGATATTCTCTGGCTTGACGGCGGATGGGTACAGAAGATGACTGATGATGAGGTAATGGCATACATTACCTCGCCCTCATATAAGTTCTCACGCATACAGAGCCAGGATATCAGGATGGACGAGCTGATTGTCAAGGCAAGGCAGAAGCAACCGGGGCTTATTGTAGTTGACAGGGCAGTGTATGGAAAGAACCAGAACTACCTTACACCTGAAAACAGGGTTCCTGAGAAGGCGCTGCCATACCCATGGGAGTCATGCATCATTGCCGGGGGAGGATGGTCATGGGTGCCTGACCCGAAGTTCATGAGCGGACGTGAGGCAGTGCAGCTACTTGTAGACATTGTCGTCAAGGGAGGTAACCTCTTGCTGAATATTGCACCCGGACCTGACGGCAGGTGGCCTGAGGGAGCTTACACTCTTCTCAGTGAGATGGGTAAGTGGATGGATACCAATTCAGAAGCCATTTACGGGACCAGGGCTATGGCCCCCTACAAGGATGGCAAGGTTTGTATAAACAGGAAGGGAGAGAAGACATGGTACCTCTTTTATATGGCTGAAGAGGGAGAGGCTATGCCTGAACAGGTGACAATGAAAGGAATCAAGATCCCTGCAGGAGCCAAAGTGAGCATGCCAGGCTCAGGGGGAAGATGCACCTGGAAGAATGGCACAGATTCATTCACTATAAACATACCTGCCGGTGTCAGAAACAATCCTCCCTCAGATTATGTGTGGGTGTTTAAGATAGAGTTTTGATCGTCGCACATAGGTACAAACAAATGCCACACAGACCTTTTGCTGATGCATCTGGGCATCATGATCTGTGTGGCTTGACAGGCAAATGGGGGGAAGAACCACCTGTCACTTCTGTTCATTACAGTAACCCTTATTAATCTTGCCGGGTTGCCTGATTAATGTAAAGATTATAATTAGTGTTCTTCGATCAAAGCATTTTCAGGACCATTGTATGAACGGGCGGCTCTAATGTACAGAATGAATTTTTTAGCAGGTCTAGACTCTCTGAGCGGTCAGGTCAGACATCAATAATTCTCGTCTTCATATGATCAAGCAACTGCCTGATCTTGTCACGGGATATTTCGCACCGGAACTCCCGTCCTCTCTTTACAAGGATGCATTGCATCAGTCTGGTGTCGACGCGTGCCAGGCAGGCGGTGTTTATTATGCATGACCTGCCAGCCCGGTAAAACCTCTCTCCCAGTTTTTCTTCAATGGTGCCCAGCTGGGAGGTAACAGTCTCAGTACGTCCTGACGAGAAGTGGAAGGTCGAATAGTTTCCGTCAGCGGTGATAAATACCACTTCACCAGGGTCGACGAAGACAGCTCCAGTCACTCCCCTGAAAATCAGGAACTTTTCTTCCTCAGACAGCTTCGATATTGATGCCGCAAAGTCATTTTTACCGGAGGCGTTGAACCGGTGTAGCGTCTCCTTGAGGCGATCAGGGTCAACGGGTTTGAGAAGATAGTCAAATGCCGCATATTCAAAAGCCTTAATGGCGTATTCGTCATGTGCTGTGGTGAATACCACATGAGGCTTAATGCTGCTCTTTTCCTTCAGGTCGTTAAGGATGTCGAAACCTGACATGCCGGGCATTTTGATATCCAGGAAGAGTATGTCAGGGTTATGCTTTGTTACCAGTTCAAAGGCATCAAAGGGATTTGTAGTAGAGGCTGTCACCTCAGCCAGTCCGGTTGCCTCCAGAAGCACGATGAAGAGCTCAAGTGCCTCCGGTTCGTCTTCAACGATGACTGTTCTTATGTTCCTGTTAATCATATGTCTGGTTATTAAGATCTCATAACTCTTTCAGCGGGAAATCATAATCATAGTTATCAGGCAGGAATACTGTTGCCATCGTACCGGCAGGTTCTCCATTCTCATAAAGGTCAGTAAGGGTAAAAGTGATCTTTCCCGTGTTAAACCTGTTTATTGTTTCGATAAGGCTGGAAAGGTTTTTAAGCCCCAGTCCGCTGCCTCCTGTCTTTAAATCATTTGCCGCAGCCCGGCCAATGCCGTTGTCTTTTACTGTAATTGTTATTCCTGCCCCTGATTTTGTGATTTCAATATCTACCTGTCCATTACCCCTTTTATTCTCCAGTCCGTGTTTGACCGCATTTTCCACAAATGACTGTATTATCATCTTGGGGGTAGTGATGTTTAGATCAATGCCAGGATCAATGGTGATATTATAATTGAATCTGTTCCCGAATCGCAGTTTCTGCAGTTCACAATACCTTGTAATGAACTCGATCTCTTCGGAAAGGGGTTTCAGCATCGATGCGCTCTCTGTAAGCACTGATCTCAGCAGGCCAGACAGCTTGATGAAGTAGTCATAGGCTTTTTCCTTTTCACCTCTCATTATTAGTGCCCCGACAGAGCTCACGGCGTTGAATGTAAAATGGGGGTCAAACTGCCTTATGACGGAGCTCAGCTGAAGCCTGTAACTTTCGGCCTGCCGCCTGGCAGACTTTACCTTATTTTCAAGTACGCTGCGGCGCACGGCGAACGCGATAAGTATACTTAATGCAATAGCCGTAATCGAGATGAATATCTTCGCCCCTGTTGTCTGGGGAAGGGTGGGGGTCACTGTAATTATAAGGGTCTCAGGCTCCGGGGTCATTACACCGTCAGCGTTGAATGAGTTAAGCTCAAAGGTGTATTTGCCGGGTCTGATATTATTAAAAACGACTGACCGCTGAAGGGTTTTCTGTGACCAGTCGTCACTCTGCCCGGTTAGCCTGTACTGGTAGGAGACCCCTTCAGGATCCCGGGTAGATATACCCAGAAAGCTTATTCTCAGGTCGTTTTTGCCCTTCACAAGCGTGACTTCATTAGCAGTTTCGTAAAACAATGCAGTATCAAGCAATGGTGCCCATTCCAGGCTGTCATTAAGATACTCTACCCTGGTGATGTAAGTCTTCGGGGGATAAATATTATCCTGTATCCTGTCAGGGTCAAACCTGATAAGTTTATCTGATGTGAGAAGCCACCAGTATCCGTCACTGTCCCGTATGATACCGTTATCCTGGCAGTCGAAGCCCCTGAAACCCTGGTTACGGCTAAGAATGTTATAATAATCAAGGTCACCGGAGTAATATTTATGAAGATCTATAAGGCAGAGGTCTGACATCCTGCCAATCAGCAGCCTGCCGTCGCCTAATTCACGTATGACATTGGCGGGCAGGTTGTCTGCATCGGGGAGTGCCGGTATAAATTCAGGTTCATCGGGATCACAGATGTACAAACCATCCGATCCGACGCTCCAGATATTACCGCAGCTGTCTTTTATGACACCCCAGCACTGTGCCGAAGGGTCGGATGATGAGATGAAGGGAGTGAACCTTTCACCGTCAAAAAACACCATGCTCTTCTGGCTGGCTATCCAGTAGCTGCCGTTGTCGTCCCTCACGATACCCTCTGCTACGCCATGCATTGAGGAGGTCATCTCTGAGTACAGCACAGCGGTATCTTTTGTGAAATGATAAAGGCCCTTGCCGGAGCCAATGAAGATTGTTTTATCTACCGGGTCTTCATATATAATGCATACCTGTACATCTTCACTGATAAGGTCCGGGTCACTGAATTTACTTCCATCCCATTTAACTACTCCCCTGTTTGTCGAGATCAACGCTTCACCATCTGAACTCTGAGTGCTGCCCCTGTAAAATGCAGGTATTCTTTTACCTGCACTGAGGCAGGCATTCCTGTCAATAAATCTCTCTCCGTCAAAATACTGCAGGTCACCCTCAAATGACCCTATCCACACCCCTTTATGAGGGTCGGCAAAAATGGCTGAGGGTTTTGCCATCAGTCCGCTGCTCTCATCATATTCGACGAAGGCGTCGCTGACAAGCCTGTAAATCCACGACTCTGTTGCGAGCCATAATACGTCCTGTGAGTCTATTATATGCTGGGTTAATATATCGTATTCCCATTTCAGGATCGTACTGCTGTCAAGGAGGATGCTCAGGAGTGTGTCGGGGGCATAATAATATTTACTTAGAAAATCAGCATTAGTGAGGGAAGTAGTGGCGGAGGAAGATATAGAATAAGTGCCGTTATCAAATAGCAGTATGACTGATTCTCCGTCAGCATTATTTGAAGAGAGGAAGAATTCTCCTTCTCTTTCGGTCTGGTGAGTGAATCTCACTGACGTGAACGGCAATGAATCAGGAACAGGATAGTACCGGAATTTTAATCCGTTGAATCGCGAGACGCCCTCTTTTGAAACAGCCCAGATTGTTCCTCCGGCGTCTTCAAGGACTGTCATGATGGAGTTTGACGGCAGCCCGTCCCTGCGCGTGTATGTGGTGAATGTGACCCCGTCGAAGCGCACCAATCCGCTTTTGGTAGGGCGCCAGAGATATCCCCGGCTGTCAATTATCATCCTGTGATGCTCGGCCTGCGAGAGGCCGTCATCAGAAGTATACTCTTTAAATGGGAGCACCTGTGCGGAAGAGGAAGCCCAAAGCAGACAGAGCGATGCAAATATCACTAACAGATGCAGGATGCTCCTAGTGAATATACTTTTCCCCTTCATTATCAGGCAGGTTGTCTGTAAATATACCTAAAAACTAATGAAGAAAGAACCTGATTTCAAGTTTTTCCATTAGGAGAGGATGGGAACCGTCCCGATACTTCGGGCCGGGGGGTGGTCTGTCACTTTGTGGGGCGTACTGGGATTCCGCCAGAGGGCGGACAAGCGAACCAGTGACCTCTTCCGCCAGTAGTCGGACTGAACCAACTGAGC
>JALOMO010000002.1 GCA_025455395.1 Bacteroidales bacterium | reverse complement strand
TGTTCCCGGAGGGCCTCTTTCTGTTGTTCAGGAAATCGAGGTTCAGCCCATCAAAGCTTAACTCCAGCCTGTCTTGCGGTGATGAAGACAAGCGGCCATCAAGCCTGATAAAGTTGTTTTCACTGTTCACCAGCAGGTTTCTGAATGTTGTTGCCGCAGAGTCTATAACTATCTGTGCCGGACTGATTTTCCACGGTGAATTGTCAACAGTAAGAGATGATGGCAGCACCACTATCGTCATGAATGGTCTCCGCAGTTCGTTGAGGCCGTAGAACCCTGTCGCCCTGATCTCACCGAGTGTCCGGCCTCCGTCATTGTTATTCCACCGCATTCCCAGATCAACCGTATCCGGCCGGCTGGTGGCGTTCAGGCTGAAGTTGACAAGCTTTGACCTTTCTGGAAGAAAGAGTGTGTCGGCGAGCAGCGAGATACTCATTCTGCCGTTGCTGACAGAACTCATCACCGACATTTTCTTCAACCTGTTGCTGAACGCTTCAACTGCATCGGACCTGAAATCAGCCCTGAATTCGGAACTGGAATCCCTGAAGTAGCCGCTCAGGGTGCTGCCGCTGGCGATGCTTACACCTGACCCGAAAAACTCATTGAGCTTATCGATATTCTTTATCCTGGCGTTGAAAGTGAACTGGTTCGACATCTTTTCGCCGGCCGGCGTTGCAGCAGGCAGGGCAAATTTTGACGGAAAAAGCCCTGCAAGAATTGTCTTTGCCGCGAAACCCAGTGCTGCAAATGTATGCTCACCGCGTATCTCAGCGTCTGCAAAATCAGATCTGAGCGACAGCAGTGGCGTACCTTCATCCTTTTCGGAACGGATAAGAAAGTCGTATATTGAGATCTTCCCGTTCGGGTTCTCAAGGGTTGAATTAATAAGCCTCAGATCGCCATCAAGATTATCAATGTTATTGCCTTTGAAGGTTGCGGTCATGAGTGCCGACACCCGGAAGAGGGTATCCTTCCCGACCAGGTTGAGTCTGTGCAGCTCTGCGTTTGCCAGGTTCATTGTGAAGTCGAACTCCGGCAGTGTCTGTCCCAGGTCAAATCTTCCCAGTATATCCATCCTGATATTCTGGTCCCTGACAGCAATATTTCCGTCCCAGACACGGTCAGAGTATTTCCCTTCAACAGCAACATTGCGGTACAGATAATCATTTATCTCCACGCTGTCAATAACACCGTTAATGTTAGCCGACAGGTGCCTGAACGATTCCATGGACCCGTCAATATTGGCATGCAGCCAAAGCCCGCCGAATAATTCATTATTTCTTGTAACATAAGCCAGATCAACATCACTGGCGTTGAGGAGGCCGTTGAACCTGAAAAGATTCTTACCGTCAGGTCTCAGGGAAAGGTCGGTGGATAAACTTCCCCTTTCTGTTGTAAGAGTACCGAATGCCACAAAATCGGTTGTGAAGCCTGTGAAACTGCCGGTGAATGATATAAGGCCCAGATCATGTGCTATAACAGGTAGCCTGACTGGCCTGTTTCCAGGCAGAATGACCCTTTCAATGTCATCTGCCCTGGTGGTCAGGCTCGTGAAGTCGATATACAGATAGCTGTCATTGATCGCCGGCAGGCCGGAGACATCAAAATCAAATTCGACCCTTGTGGAGGTTGCATATTCAATGGTAATATCCCGTCCTTTCATCTCTGCAACAGGACCGCTGACCATTCCTGATATGATGACATCCTGGCTTAAACCTGCAACCGGTTTCACAAAGTATGCGAGATCGTGTATGTTGAGAAGGGATTCTTTCAATATTATATCAAGCCTTACCTTATTCAGAAAATCGGAATATCCTGCACTGTCAGTCTTGAGGATCAGGACCCTGTCAGCCAGTATGCTGCTGGAGTCTGTCCTGAGGTCTATATCCCTGAAGAACAGTCCCTCATCTCTTACTGACAGTGTCATGTTAAGTTTCTCCCCCGTGAATCCTCCCGACTCCCTGAATGACAGTTGTCTGATGGTCATGCTGACCGAATCTGAGTTGATGGCCAGATCACGCACTTGTCCATCGATGGAGCTGATCCTCATGTCTCTGACATTTACACGGCCCGGCTGAACACCGACGGTGTCGAGTGCGTTTGAAAGTGAATAAGCTCCGTTAAACATCTCAATCTCCGTGAAGTTGATATTCAGGGACTTTGTTGTATCCCTTTCTCCGTCACTCTTCAGCTTGCTTATATACCATGAAAGGTTCATAATGCCTGCTGAGTCGGCAGCCATCCTGAAGTCAGGCTCATAAATCTCTACACGCCCGAAAATGAAGGTTCTGTCTGATGGACTGAACTCCTTTATTCTCAGGGAGACATGGCGCGCATGGAGGAGTGTGTCGCGGTTCAGGTCTTCAATCAGGACGTCGTAGAGAACAATTTTTCTGAAGAAAGTGTATGACACTTTTCCAACGGAGATATTGGTCCCGAGTTTCTGAGAAACGTTATCGGTCAGCCATGATACTGCATATGTCTGAAACTTGGGTGCACGGAAAAGAATGAATGAGAGCGATGCAATTATAAATAACAACGCAATCAGAACGATAATGTATCTGAGAATTTTTTTAATAATTTTGGCCATTCAAATCTGCAATCCTGCTGCAGGCGAAGTTAATAAAAAAACAACGAATTGAAGGTGACCTCAGCCATTACCATACTTGCGATAGAATCATCCTGTGACGACACCTCTGCTGCTGTCATAGAGGACGGCTATGTTCTCTCAAACCTGATTGCCAATCAGGAAGTGCATAAGGCTTTTGGCGGTGTTGTTCCGGAGCTTGCATCAAGGGCTCATCAGGCTAACATTATCCCCGTTGTTGACCAGGCGCTCTCCAGGGCAGGAAAGGTTCCGGAAGATATCAGTGCTGTGGCTTTCACCCGCGGACCCGGGCTGCTCGGGTCACTGCTTGTGGGCACTTCATTCGCGAAGGGGTTCGCCCTGTCGCGCAACATACCGATAATCGAGGTCAACCATCTGCAGGCACACGTGCTGGCACACTTTGCCATGGAGCACGGACGCGATAACCGCATTCCGGCCTTCCCTTTTCTCTGTCTGCTTGTCTCCGGCGGCCACACCCAGATGATACTTATGCATGACCACTGTTCCATGGAGCTCCTTGGCAACACCATAGATGATGCAGCAGGAGAGGCCTTCGACAAATGCGCCAAGGTGATGGGTCTGCCATATCCCGGAGGACCGGTGATAGACAAGCTCGCCAGGGAGGGAAACCCTCATGCCTTTCTCTTTGCGAAACCGAGGATACAGGGACTGAACTTCAGCTTCTCAGGACTGAAGACAAGCTTCCTGTATTTTCTGCGTGACAGGTTAAAGGAAGACGAAGAATTCATTGAAAAAAATATCAATGACCTGGCTGCGTCATTGCAGCATACCATAGTTGAGATACTTATCGCTAAGCTTGTCAGGGCATCAAAAGAGACAGGTATTTCCGAGATAGGAATAGCCGGAGGCGTCTCTGCCAACTCGGGGCTGAGAAATGCAGCGGTGAGGGAGGCGGAAAGGAGGAGATGGAACCTGTTCCTTCCTGAGTTCAGGTATACAACAGACAATGCGGCAATGATAGGCATAACAGGTTATTATAAGTACCTCAGGTCTGATTTTTCAGACCACAGCGTTACACCAATGGCAAGGATGGCTGTTGAGACTAACCATACCAAATAATGAAATGCCCGGTTCCTGCAAACTTGTTATGAAACATCGGGCAAAAAAGCTAGTTTTGCCAAAATTTCTTTTTAATGGAGGGGAAGAAGATTGAATCAACAAGGATGACACCGGAGGTTTACCTTGGACCCGAAGGGGTCATAAAATTCTGGGGCCGTTCTATTTCAGAGGATTCCAAAGGTTTTTTTGAAGAGGTTAATATCTGGATAGACAAGTATCTCAAATCACCGGCCGAAGTCACTACTGTTGAATTCGGTCTGGAGTATTTTAACTCGGCTTCTGCAAAACAGCTCATTTTGATTTTAAAGAAGCTTTCCCTGCTGTCGGAAAAGCAAAAGAAACTTATTGTTAAATGGTTCTATGAAGAGGGCGATGAAGATATACTTGAAAAAGGTGAATATTTCTCCTCGGTTCTGAACCACAGCTTCAAATTCATAAAAATAACCTGAACTCTTCCCTTCCTGTAATTCTTACGGAAACAGGAATATGCCGGCTCGCATTGGTTTATACTAGTGGAGGTGTCACTGCCGAAACAATTTTTCACTCCGTGTAAAATGCCTCTCTGCCGGGGTAATTATAACGACGGCGTGCTATCTCCTCAGGGTATGTGTAATACACAATATCAGCCTCTGCACACAGTTTTCCATCACCGTCGAAGAGCTTACCGAGAAACCGTGCGCTTTTCTCATCCCTCGCTGTCATTTTCGCCTCAATTCTTATAGTTCCCTTGCTGATGTAGACCGGCTTCAGGTATTTCACTGTCATTGAAGATGTCACCCCGGATGTACCAGCTTTAATGTTAACTCCCCAGGCCCCGGTCTCATCCAAAAGTGTGGCTACTATACCCCCATGCAGGACATTGATATAACCCTGGAAATGCAGCTCGGGTTTCCATTCTGCATAGATGCCATGTTCATCTTCCTCAAACGAAAGTTTCAACCCGACTGGGTTTCCTTCAGAACAGCCAAAACATCCGTTCAGACTATGATCGAAAGGATTCTTTATTTTAACTCTCTGCGACATTTCTCTTTTTGTTTTTCTTTGCTTTTTCCTGTGCTATCCAGGCACTCAGGTATATAATTGACACTGAAAGGTAAATTATCCCGATCACAATCGAGACCAGTGCAAGTGTGACCGAAGGCTCTTCCTGTGGTGAAGTGGCACGTTTAAGCCTGTAGGTGTATCCGAAAAGGGTCATAAAGATCACGGCAATGGCAAGACCAAGCCCCAGGAATACTGTTGTGCCGTCTATAATTGATGTGCTTTTATATAACGTGCTTTTCCTGAAGGTGGCATATGTCACCCTGGCATACTCTTCCGCTCTTTTCCTCGCCTCCGCCTGCCTGTATGATACCCATGCCTGGTAGTTCCTTAAGACCTCTTCCTCTGATATGTTACGTCCATGAGGATGAGAGGTGAGATAATCATAAGCCTCGGTGACCCTGATGAACATCTCATGTGCACCCTCTGAACGGTTTCGGTCAGGATGATACTCCAGGGCCTTTCGCCTGTAGGCTTTCCTGATCTCATCATCAGAGGCCCCCTGCCTCAATCCTAACAGCTTATAATAGTCCCAGAGATTCATACATTGAATTGGAATTACTAAATAAGGCTTTTTTTTATCCTCAATGCTAACTAAACATTGTTTTTTGCCCGATTATTCTATTTTTGCAGTTTATATTGAATCTAAATAAGCCTTTAAGTGTTAAACGATAATGTTCTGTTTGCCTTCGGGCTCACCCTTTTTGCCGGTCTGGCCACAGCAATAGGAGGCATGATCGCCTTTTTTGCAAAGAGAACCCAGACCTCATTCCTTGCTTTCTCTCTTGGTTTCTCTGCCGGGGTGATGATATATATATCTTTAACAGAGATACTTACGAAGGCGGGCCAGACGCTCAGGTTGACTTTCAGCGATGAGCAGGCCGCATGGTTCACCTTCACTTCTTTTATTGCTGGCATAGCATTGTCGGCGCTGATTGACAAGATACTTCCATCTGAGGGAAACCCTCATGAACTGAAGCGTGTCGAGCAGATGAACCCGGGCGGTAATACGCCGGACACTGCCGAGTGCGGTGGAGGGAGACATCGCAGACACGGCCACCATTTTAACCGTGACCGTAAGCTTATGCGAATCGGGATTTTCACAGCTGTAGCCATTGGTATTCATAACTTTCCGGAAGGAATAGCAACATTCATGGCAGCTATGTCTGATATAACCATTGGGATCAGCATTGCCGTAGCTGTGGCAATTCACAATATACCTGAGGGTATCGCGGTTTCTGTTCCTGTCTATTATGCGACTGGTTCGAAACGAAAAGCCCTTCTCTGGTCTGTATTATCAGGTTTTTCTGAGCCTGTAGGAGCTGCAGCCGGATTCTTCATCCTTTCGATGTTCAAAAGTGACATCATTCTTGGTTTCGTCTTTGCCATGGTTGCCGGCATAATGATTTACATTTCTTTTGATGAACTCCTTCCGGCAGCACACAAGTATGGAAAACATCATGTTGCCATTTATGGTCTCATCAGCGGAATAATTGTTATCGGCCTCAGTCTCATCCTTCTCGGATAAGATAAAAATGTTGATCGCAGGCCGGTCAGTGTGTTATCTCCCTAATAGTCTCCGGCTCATGCTTGTGTTTGAAGAACAGGGCGAAGAGTATAGCAACAACCAGTGAATATGCGGCGAAGGAAAGCCATATTCCTTTCCAGTCGAATGCGCCGGTATCCAGAACAAAGAACTTATCTATCACCATGCCGCTGATCCTGCTTCCTAAAAATGCACCAAAGCCGTTAGTCATCATCATGAAGAGACCCTGGGCACTGGCCCTTATTTCCGGTGAGCTTTGTGTCTCGACGAAAAGTGATCCGGAAATATTGAAAAAATCAAAGGCCATACCGTAGATGATGCATGACAGGACTATCATCCAGAGACCCTCTGCCGGATTTCCATAGCCAAACAGTGCGAATCGGAGTATCCATGCCACCATGCTCATGAGCATCACATTTTTTATTCCATACCGGCGCAGAAAGAATGGTATTGTAAGAATGAACAGGGTTTCTGAAATCTGGGATATAGACATGATAATGGCAGGGTACTTAACAGCTATCAGATCCTTGTATTCAGGTATTGCTGCGAAGTCATGAAGGAATGTATCACCATAGGCATTGGTTAGCTGAAGAGATGCTCCCAGCAACATGGCAAAGATGAAGAAGAGAGCCATCTTTGTGCTTTTAAACAGCCTGAATGCATTTAGACCAAGTTCCTCGATAAGTTTTTTCTTATGGCCCCGGGCCATGGGAGGGCATTTTGGAAGAGTGAAGGCATAGATACCCAGTGTTAACGAGGCAATAGCTGAGACATAGAACTGCAGAGGTGATGTCTCGAAACCTGAAATGCTTATCACCCAAAGAGCAACTATGAAGCCAATGGTCCCCCAGACTCTTACCGGAGGATATTCTTTGATGATATCCATCCCTTTGTTCTTCATTGCACTGTATGCAACAGTTATTGCCAGGGCAATGGTTGGCATATAGAACATCATAGTAAGAAGCATCACCCAGAAGAAAGTGGAGGGGTTATCTATTGAAGGGATAATAGACAGGAGAACTGCGCCTATGATGTGAAAAGTACCATACAGTCTTTCAGCATTGACCCATCTGTCGGCAATTATACCTGCGATGGCAGGCATGAAAAGGGATGCGAGGCCCATTGTCGAAAATATTGCGCCGAACTCAGTTCCTGACCAGTTCTTAGTCTGAAACCAGTAAGCTCCGACGGTCAGCAACCATGATCCCCAGATAAAAAACTGGAGGAAGTTCATCAAAATCAATCTGTTCTTAAGCCCCATTGTGTTCTCTTTATTTGTTTCCTGTTTATTTGGTTCCAAAAAGCCTGTCTCCGGCATCCCCAAGACCGGGGACAATATATCCTTTTTCGTTCAGGTGGCTGTCAAGGGCGGTGAGATAGATGTCAACATCAGGATGATCCTTTTCGACACGTACTACACCTTCAGGTGCACCGACTATGCACACAAGTCTGATAGTTGTTGCCCCTCTCTTCTTGACGGCTGCTATTGCGGCACTGGCGCTGCCTCCCGTTGCAAGCATGGGATCAAGGACCATCACGACGGCGTCTGAGAGTCCTGCCGGAAACTTTGCGTAGTATTCCATGGGTTCCAGTGTATCATGGTCACGGTAGAGGCCTATGTGGCCAACTCTCGCCGTTGTTATCAGGCTTGTTATGCCTTCAACCATTCCAAGCCCTGCTCTCAGTACCGGAACAAGCACAATCTCCTTTGCCAGCTCAGAAGTGCTGCAGGAGGAGAGGGGAGTGTCAATCATAACCTCCCTCATCGGGAGGTCTCTTGATATTTCATAAGCCATCAGCCCGGCAATCTCATTGACATGCTGCCTGAAATCCTTCGTGCCGGTCTCTTTTCTCCTTATCTGAGAAAGCTTGTGATTGATCAGGGGGTGATTTATAAGTCTAAGCATCAGCCAGTTTAATTTTAAAATAGTCCGGCAATATAGTTTTTATTGTTGCCGTCATGAAGAACATAATGCAGACACCTCTTTATTTAGGGATTTTAAAAGTCAGACCTACTCCTATAACTTCCTTGAACTGAGTGCGCTTACCCCAGAGAGGGGCACCCTCACCATCTTCACCAACCTTGATAAGAATATCATCATCATAGAGGAGATGTGTGGCAACGGTGGCTGAGAGCCAGTTGTTTACCTTCAGAATTGCAAGTATCTCCCAGCTCACATCAATATTCTGCGGGTTGTTCAGATAGTTTGAAAAGAGGTCAAGTTTTGATACCAGGTTGACATTCTTAACAATTTCTTCTTTCTTAAAAACAATATTGGCATATGCACCGAATTCTGCCCTGAAACTCTCTCCGGGCTCAACACCGAAGGCCCCCGCTGCTGACAGGATGTCATCCATCACTATGGTAGATTTCGCCGTTAATGGTGATACAAATGCCGTGAAGACGGGAGAAGGCTTGAAGTCCATACCCAGCGAGAAGACAAGATATCCGGGAGCAAGAAAATCAGAGATCTTATTGGTTACATCGGGGTAGTTATATCCTGCAGCGAACTGTGATTTAAAGCCTAAAAGAGCTGAATAGTACCATGCTTTTCCTGCCTCCAGTCCGTATTTGGAGAGAAAGTCGATCTTGTCATCGGTCTTCACCCACTCAACCTCATTTCCTTTCTGCTTCATCTTGCCGTAGCCGATTGTAAGGTTATTGTCCCAGGCAGACCTTCCTTTCTTGTAATTGGCATTAAAGGAGGCAAGGCCACTGAGAGCAATTGAATTCTGCCCGCCTGCAGCCCAGTTGGTGAATGTGCTCTGTGCCATATTTAATGAGAAAGCTCCGGTTTTTGTCCAGTATTTAACCGTATCTGTATCCTGGCTGTATCCGGTTATACCTAAGGATCCGATCAGGAATACAATGAGAATGATTCTGCTTCTTATGTTCATTTTTGTAAAGTTTTAGTTATTAAATTATGATTAGTGTTCTTTACTGTTACTATTTGTCGAGTGACCCGAAAACCCTCTGGAGTATCGGAGTTACCCTGGCTGATACATCCTTTCTTATTTTCAGTTCCTCACCCTCAAGTTTGAGGAACACACCGTCAAGAGCCTTTCTTGTCAGGAAATCATCAAGATCAGTCTTGACAGGCTTGAACCCGGCTATTCTTCCGGCAACGGAATTAGCCAGCAGGTTCCATTTGTCAGTAAGGGCAGTCCATGATTCCTGGGCAGAGATGCCGGCAACCATCTCTTTTCTTGTTGAGAGACCTATCTTTGGTTTATAGAGGTTGTAAAGGTCATCATAGGTTGTGCCTCTCAGATAAAGCGTTGCTGCATTATCAGCCCCCCTGAGGATACCGAAAGCATCAGTAACAGTCATTTCCATTACCGAGTTGACAAAGATGGGAGCCACCTCCCTGGCTGCGTCTTCAGCTGACCTGTTAATGCTTAGAACAACATCCTCCATCAGCTTGTCACCTCCGGGGATCTTGCTGATATTATCTACAATCACCTTTGCTTCATCCGGAAGAGGGATCTTGACTGTCAGATCGCCATAATAGCCGTTTGTTGCCGACAAACGACCGGCGGCATTGGTGGCACCGACTTTCAGTGCTTCCTTCAAACCGTTTATTACATCAGCCTCCGTCAACGCCTCAGTAGTCTGAACCGTGCTCAGCACCTGGGTCAGCTGTGAGCATCCTGTGACCATTAATGAAACGGTCACCAGCAGCAATATAATTTGTTTCATAAACCAATGGTTAATACATTATGTTCCGTCCTGGTCAGGTACGATCTTAAACAGCGATTTTAGTAGTATGGCAAACCTGTAGCAGGATTAAGTTCCTTGATCTCAAGAATTTCATTGACAACGAATTTGCTCATACCTCTCCATGGCAGAGGACGTATATATTCTTTGTAACGCAGTTCAACAAACTTACCGCTGGCTCTCTCGAGAACCGTGGCAAGTGAGTCGTTGGTTAAACTGAATTCAAACTCATTGCTCTGCATTGCTCCGGGAGTGGTGGTCTTAAAACCTGTCTGAATGAGCTTACCCTCCCAGGTCTTGAAGATGTATCCCTTTCTTACTAGGTAATTCAGGTCACCGGCCTTAACACCTTCACCAAATACAAAATAATGCCTCCACCAGAAAAGACCGGCGGCAACGACAAGTAAAACAAGTATAGTGATTTTGAAGTATTTTTTCATTGTATTCAGGTATCTATTTGATGTCTTTGTCTTTGTACTTCTCCTTTACTTCTGCGAAGGTAGACTTCATAGTGTCCCAGATAGAGTCAGCTCCGAGCCTAACTGCATCCCATGCCTCTTCGCTTGAATCCATCAGGTCCTTCAGTTTTGCCTTGCCTTCCGTCATTTTTGCCTCAAGCTTATTAATACTTTCTTCATATTTCACTCCTGCCTCTGCACTGGCAATTTTTGCCTTTTCTTTTAGCCGTTCAATGTCAGCCATCCATTCATCAAGCTGAGCTTCAAGTTTTTTCTGGTACTCTTCTCTCTGGGTTTTCATGGTAACAGTTTTTTGATTACAATAAAATTAATACTATTCTTCTAAAGACGTCTGTCTAATTGAATGACCTTAAAGATAATACTTAGAATATCTAACAACAAAACTGATCATGAAAGAGTTCACGTTTATTATAACACTGTGAATGCCTCAGTGTTTTCTGGCTCCAAGTGCCTTCAGTGCTGCCATCTCACCCTCTTTTATGATTTCCCCGGCTTTGTAGAAATCATAGGTGCCGAAGGCCTCCTTTGACACCTGAATCATAATGTCTATTTTATGGTTGGCCAGGGTGAGTGAAGCTATCTGATTCAACATAATACTGATGCTGCGGTTGGTGAGATTAAATAGTCCAATATTGTCATTTTTGCTTTTTGGGATATCTATACTCAGTTTTGCCTGAAGATTCCTGATCTTTCTCAAATAACTATTGTCTTCCGGCTCGTTCTGCCGCGGCGTTTTTACTTCGTGGGGGATGTTTGAATTTACTGCAACTACTGCAAGAATATCTCTTCCGTTGCGGTTAACTCTGTTAATTGGGACAGGATTTACTACCCCGCCGTCAACGTAGTAATCTTCTCCGATGCGGAAGGGCTGAAATACTGTTGGAATTGATATTGAAGCCCTTATTGCATCGTAGAGGTTTCCTGTATTGAATACTTTCTCCTTGCCTTTCAGAATATCTGTGGCCACCGCGCAGTATGGGATCGGGAGATCCTCAATCCTGCTGTCAGGAACGATTTCCTTGATTCTTTCTATTATTTTAATACCCTTGACAAGACCTTTGTTGCTGATTGTCAGGTCAGTCAGCCTGAGAACTTCCATTCTGTCAAGTGAACAGACCCACTCCTCAAACTCCTTCAACCTTCCTGCAGCAAATATACCCCCAACCAGGGCACCCATTGATGTACCTGCAACAGAGGTGATATTATATCCCTGGTCTTCAAGTATCTTTATAGCTCCAATGTGGGCAAAGCCCCTTGCCCCGCCGCTCGAGAGAACCAGTGCTACCTCCTTTTTCATCTTTTACTAACCGCGAAACGTTTACTTATATAATCTGAAGATACTGGGCAGCATCACCCAATATTCTCAGATTGGTGGCGCTGGTGCCAGGCGTTATCTCACAACCTCCGGAGACTATTGCACGTCTTCCTGCTTCTTCAAAGAATGATGCCACGCTGTCAGTAATAACCCGTTCGTCCCCGTCCTGTATCACTGAGACAGGGTCACTCTTGCCTGAAAATAACTGTCCGGGTGAAAGAAGAGCAGAAGCTTCCTTTACAGACTTAACCCTGTGATCTATGTCTATGATGTCGGTACCGGTCCTTATCACCCCCTCAATTATTGCCGATATATCACCGCAGATGTGGATCTTTGCAAATGCGCCTTTTGAATGGATATGATCAACCAGTGCTTTCTCACGCTGGAAACAGAATTCATAGTAAAGCTCAGGAGAGATTAGCGAACAGACTGAGTCTCCAATGCCTATGCAGTGAGCCCCTGCCTTAACCTGTGCTGAGATGAATCCCATGGCATTTTCAGTGATAACATCCAGGGCCTGGTGTACCTTCTCAGGATATTCATACAGGTCGGTCAGGGCGGAATTAATATCCCTTATATCACAGTATTCTGCCAGAGGTCCTTCAACCCATCCACAAATCAGAAAGCTCTCACCGGTCTTCAGCAGGTACTCCTCTATTTCCCTTACTCTTTCCCTGAGGCGATTATGTTCGGAAATCCGTTTTACGGTCAGCCTGTCTATGTCAGTAATATCCTTGATGGCATACTCTTTTACCTGCGGAAGATCATTCTCGGGATAGGAGAGGATTGTTCCGAAAGCCTCTGCCTCGGCATACGGGTCTGACATGGTGTTTACCCAATCAGAATTGAAGTCTGTGGCGCACTTAATGTTTGCCATACATTTATGCGTGGCACTCAGGCAGAAATCGCGATACCTTACACCAGCCCACCGGGCTGCAAAACGCATCAGGATAGGGTGGAAAGGAACGCGGTCAACCTTATTCCCTTCAATGAAACCAACCGTTCTTTCGAAAGAATTCATCTCAACAGATTATTGTCATACCCCTGCAATTCTTCTCTTGTATTCAGCCAGGGCCTCATCCAGACGCTCTCTGGCAGTGTTATCGCCCGGCACGTTATGTGACGGGTGAATGTAAAGTTTGACTCCCTTATCGGCAAGTATCTCTGCCACAGTGGTTACTGTCATCCAGACACATGTTATGAATGCCATTGTGGACACAGGACCGATCTTGTCGCGGTGATTCTTTAGCGTGACTGAGGCGTCTTCCAGTGGAGCGCAAGTGTCAACAACAATATCTGCAATATCGAATATTGTCTTTCCTGAAGTATGCCTTGTCTTTTTTCCCCTGGCTGCCCCCGCCGAACCGAATACAACCACCTTCATGCCTCTCTTCTTTGATTCAAGGGCAATGTCAATGTTTACGTTGTTAATACCCGAATGCGAAAAGAGCCACATGGTGTCACGATTGTCAAAAGTATAACCCTTCATGATCTCGACACCGTAACCTTCAACTCGTTCAAGAAAAACAAACTGATGGACTCCCATTTCACCTGTGATATGTGTAAAGAAGCTCAAGGGAATCTCGATCATCGGGTGGAATCCGACAAAGCCACCTATCCTCGGATACATCTCCTCAATTGGAAGTGTTGCATGACCGCAACCAAAAGTATGGACCCATCTCCCGCATTCAATTGTCTCTGCCATCACCTCAGCTGCCTTGCGGATATTTTCCATCTGAGTCTCCTCTATCCGGGACATCACGTCCCTTGTGTTCTTAAGCCATTCTTTCGCCAACATATTAATTCTATTAAATTATTGATTTACTGTTATTTAGTTTCTTAAATATAATGAAAGCCAGAGTGATCATCATCAGGAATTCAGCAGACTGGACCATTGTCAGTGTTTTTATGCCGAATTTTTCCACTATCAGCCCCATTGAAAAATTGATAATCATATTACCGAGGAGTGCGATTGTAAAGGCCATGCTGAAGGCAGTGCCTGAAAGGTCCGGATACCTGTTGCCGATGAATCCCAGCATTATCGGGAATCCGCCGGCAAGACCCGCTCCCAGAATCAGTAATCCGGTTGCCGACTGCAACAAGGTTGTGCCTGTAAATATTGTTATGAGGGCAAGAAAGGTTATTCCGAATGATATGATCAGCAATTTCTTATCTGGCACACCCCGGAGTATGCTTCCGATCATCAGTCGCATTATTGTCATCCCGGCAATATATGCTGAGAGACCCATAAGTGCACTGCTCTGTTGTACTGACAGCCTGTCAATGAGGTAAGTGGTTGTCCAGTTGTTTACCAGTGCCTCAAAGGCGCTTTGAAAGAAGAGGAAGAAGGCAATAAGGAGCATTGTTTCATCCCTGAGGAGAGCTGACACATGTTTCAGGGAGACTCCTCCTGAGAGTTTGGCCTGAGGATAAGTAATAGCGAGGAACAATATGGCAGCCACCAGGGCAATAAACCCTGTTAAAGAAACTATGATATCAAACTTAAAAGCCTTTTCCAGCAGGCCCAGAATAATTGGCATACCCAGGGCACCAACACCAAAGAATACACCAAGCAGGCTGAGGTCGGCTCCTTTGCCTGAGGTGCTTATGTCAGACACGAGGGCGCTGGTGGCACCGTTCAGGGCACCTCCGCCAAGTCCGATAAGAAAGATAAAGATATTCAGAATTCCGGTTGATGGTGAGAAGGCAAGCCCCTGGAAACCTGCAAACATCATCACTGCTGCAGTTGTCATAAGAGGTTTGTATCCAAATCTGTCACAAAGTGGTCCGAAAAGAAGTGAACCTGCAAGCACACCTAGTGGAAGAAGCGAGAAGAGAGTACCGGCAGCCACAGCATCAAGAGAGTACTTCTCTTTCAAATCAGGAAGGATTGCGCCAAGAGTTATAAGGCCGATGCCGAAGAGCAGCATTCCGAAGCAGGCAGACCAGAAGACGATTCGTTTACTGTACATGTTCAGGTTGTTTATCTTTTTATACCGGATATCTTTTTCATAGCCAGATAGGCAGCTCCAAGAACCCCGGCATCACCGGCAAGGGCCGTGGGCTCAAAGGTCACCTGTTTGATGCTTATCGGTTGCGCCCATTTTTCCGCCTCTGCCAGAATTTGAGGTATCAGTCCGACAGCCGGACCGAAGACTCCACCACCAAAGATGATCTTTTCAGGATTGAGGAGGCTTACAATATTGGCTGCAGCCATTCCCCAGTATTCAATAGCCTGGTTTACGATAATACCGGCAATCTGATCTCCACTGTTCCATGCCTTGAATACATCCTCTGCTGTAAGTCTCCCATTGTTACTGTCTCTCAGCATGCCGTCATATTCTTTTTCAGAATGAATTAGCTCCTCAGCCCGCCTGGCTATGCCCTCACCTGAAGCGTAGTATTCAAAGCATCCGCAGTTCCTGTACTTGCAGTCAAAGGTTCTGCTCAAAGCCATCCATCCTGTAGCACCTGCAATGTCATGTGCTCCATGCAGTATCTCTCCGTTTACCATTATCCCTGCACCAATTCCCGTACCCACTGCAATAAAAACTGCATTCCTGCAGCCTCTTGCATTGCCCTTCCAAACCTCGGCAGAGATATAGCATGCCCTGTCACTTTCAATCGTCACAGGGGTATTGCCGGCTATTGTCTTTACCTCCTTCAGCAGAGGATAGTCATCCCATCCCGGAATATTTGGTGCCCAGACAGTACCGGTTGCCTGACGGCTTATACCCGGGACTGAAAGCCCAATGGCCTTAACACGGTGACCTGAGTTTTCCGCCTCCGTGATAAGTTTTTCTGCCCTGGTGATTATCATCTCACCTACATCGGTACCGCTTCGTTTATCAATTGGAGCAATATCCCTTAGGGGTAAATTCCCATCTTTGTCAATGACAGCAAAGGCTATCTTTGTCCCACCGATATCTATTCCCAGAAGTGCCATATTTCAGTCAATATAGTTCATTTTGCCATTATTATACAAACCTTTAAGCCTCAGGCTGTTGTCAAGTGCTATAAGGTCGGCCCTGCATCCCGGAGATATTTTACCGCGGTCAGATACCCTGATGAGTGAGGAGGGGTATAGTGAAGCCATTCTCAATGCCTCTTCAACCATTATACCTGCATAATCAATGCAGTTCTTCACCGCACTCAGCATAGTCAGATTTGATCCTGACATGGTGCCGTCGGGCAAAGTGAACCGGTCATGCTGTCTCACATGCTGATAGGCTCCGCGGTCATTCTCCTCCACTGCATCAGAGACGAGGAAGAGCCTTTCCTTCATAATCTTCTTGCTGATGGTGAGCATATTGAAGTCAACGTGAATGCCGTCGGCAATAATACTTGCACAGGCCTTTTCAGAACTGAATACAGCACCGGGAAGACCCGGGTCACGATGGTGAATTGGTGACATAGCATTGAAGAGATGGGTGGTAGTCTCTATTCCCCACTCAAATCCCTTCAATGCCTCTGTGAAATTGGCATTACTGTGTCCTGCCGCCACGGTCACTCCGTGATCTCGCAGAATGGTTATGATCTCAGGTGTGCAAACCTCAGGAGCAACAGTCATCATCTTCACAACACCTTCTGCCTCCCTGAGAAGTTCATGCAGCTCTCCGGCAGAGGGCTTCCTGATCAACTCCCTGGTGTGGGCGCCTCTCCTTGCCAGGCTAATGAAAGGCCCTTCAAGGTGAAGACCCAAAATAGCCGGGTGGTGATTTTCCTTAATAACCCTGAATGCTGCAGCGTAAACATCATAGCTGTTTGTGGGAAGGGCTATGAGGAAGCCGGTTGTGCCGCTCCTTAAGATCGCTTCTGTCATGGCTTCGAGTGCCTCACGGGTAGGATTTGCCGAGAAGAGAAATCCACCACCGCCTGCTATCTGAAGATCAATCAGTCCGGCAGTGACAAGATAGCCTCTGCAATCAATTACTGTCGCCCCCGCAGGGATGGCGTCAGCTATGATAAAACCGGTGATCCTTCCATTTTCAACCAGAAGAACTTTGTCACGGATCATCTCCGTCCCCGTGAAAAACTGCGCATTTATAAGTGCATCAGGCATCTGAATCTTTAATGGTCTAAGGTAGCATGATTCTGAAGAACTTTGACTCCAGCGGCATGATCTTCATCGACGGTGAGACAACAGGCTGGCCTGTTACGTCAACTTCTGTTATCTGAAGCATTTTTCCCGTTATGCCACTCTTAAGATTCAGCACCGTCTCTTCGCTTCCTGTCTCACGCAGATGGGCAACCAGAGACCTGCCGTCGTCAGCTGGCACTATACTTACGAGAATCACATTTTCGGGCCATCCGGTTATGAATGATCCGTAGGCATGGTTATCACCTGGTCCGTTACCTGGAATGATGCGGGTAAGGAACGGAACCCTCGCCCCCCAGCCAAATTGAGTTGCAAAACTGTCTGAGGCATCTGATGAAGAGGTGAAATAATAGGTCCATGTATGGCCTCCTCTCTGGTCAGCATTGAAATTGGTTACCCAGTAGTTGTTCATGGGCCATGAATAAAGATGAGTACCTTGAGGCAATGCTCCGGCTCTGTACCTGCCTGTGTTTATTGCGCCGAACTGCCAGAGAGGCATCTCACCGCAACCGATCACAAGCTGACTGCCTTCATTGCGCACAGAGGTGAAATTCTGAACAGTGTACCAGTCGTTCGATGACCCGATGATCTGGTCTTTACCTGTCTCAATGACACCACCTGCAACCTCCGTAAAATGCTTCCCGTTTTCAAGTGCAAAAGGAAAGGCAATGTAAAAACTCTCAGGTTCAGTAATACTCTTTTTGACGATTGAGTAATCAAGGTCAATACGTTTTTCTGTATTGTATAATCTTATCTCGAAGCTGTATCCTCTGGGCCCGATAGCTGTCTCTGACTCGCCGAGGAATCTTATCGTGTTCCATATCTCCCCCTCCTCAGCATCATCAAACCATACCGTATCAAGAGGATATCTTTTGAAGTCATTAAGCATCCTGCTCTCCATCTGAGACCTGTTGCCTAGTTTCTCAAGAATGAATTCACCCATTCCGTAAGACGCAGCAGGATCAATCAGCTCTTTCCCAAGCTCCTTATCGTAAAGAGATTTTATTACTCCCCGTGACTGGTCGGTTTCAATCCGGTACCACCGGTTCTCCATTATGCTGACCGACTTGGGCGGGCTAATTAAACCAGGCTCTTCGGCTTTGACAGTGAACTTCCCGTATCCGAAGGCGGGAATATTCCTGAACCAGATTGCCCAATATGTGCCATCTGACCGGTACCATAGCGGTTGTGTTTCAAGGCGCATTCCCTCCCGGTCATATATTCCTGCTTTCTTACCCCTGGGAACTATCTCATGATCAATATAAACAATTGCCATTCCAGATCTGTTCCAGTTAAGGGTATTGAATGCTACGACAGAAGGGTCTTCTTCTCTTGCGAACATGCTCTGCAGCAGACCCATTGCCGACTCTCCCAGCATAGAGGTCCTGCGGTTCGCCTCCCATGCGTATGACTCTTTCATCGCTCTCTGTTCCATGGTGGGTTTGCTGTAGGGCTCACGCACACTCTCTGAATATCCGGTAGTGTGTTCTGTATAAAAAAGAAGGGCATCATTTGCCAGGTCAATGTTCAACCCGGTCTCTTCAGGGATGCCTAAATCTGCCGCGGCAGCCATTGATAGACCTGCCACATTGGCTTTGAGGGTCGCAGCTGTGCTTCTCGTAGTTGCAACCTCACGAGCTGAAGCTCCGAAGCCATCGGTCCACCAGTCAGGCCAGGCACCTCTTATCACTGGGAATTCGCCGGAATGGGCCTGCTCCATCGTGGCAAAGAACGATTCAGCTATCGACGTGGTTAGCCTGGGCCATTCAAAGAGCTCATTCCATTCTGTGATCAGGTCGCTCATGAAGGTGGAAGGAGGGGAGTTGTCAGTGAGATATCCGGAGTGCTGAATGGCCATCTCATTATAAGGGTAGTTTTTTGAGGCGAGACTGATGAGATAGTTAAGGAGGTTATTTTTGAACTTGTCAATATCTCCAGACTGTATTTCCATCACCGTATTGCCCGTCATATAATGCTCTGCCCTGAAGGTGAGCATACGTTTTCCTGAAGGCGACTCCCACCAGAACATTGTAGGTTTGTCAAAACATATCAGGGCACGGTGACCGTGGGTTCCCATATTCAGATATTTCACCCCTAGCTTGTCATAAAAGTCATTCAGGCACCAGCCAATACCGTTAACATCATTCTGCATTGCCAGTCTAACAGGTATTCCGTGTGACTTAATCCTTCCAAGGGCATTGAGAGAAGCTGCAAGTATTTGCTCATCAGGTAATTCGTCAAAATTAAGTATCATGCCTGTCACTTCAATCCTTCCCTCATTGATCCGTTTCTTGAGTCTGGCTACCTGGTCAGCAGGTCTGCACTTAAGATATTCGTCAACAGCCCAAGAAGTCTCGCAGGTCCACCTGAACCGGGCATTGTCAGGGTAACTGTCTGTAGCATCGCAGTAATCGAGAGCATAATCAATATACCTGAGGTGCTCAGCAAGGATTTCTGTCTGTGAACGGGTGTATCCAATATCTGTATGAGAATGCTGGATGAAGCTTACTGTCCACTTTCTTACCGGATCAAGAGTTACAGTATTATTGAGGGTAAAGTCACCAGCCACTACCTTCAGTTTCACTTTTACCGGTTTGGTTACTGCGGGGAGTCCCAGGTTAACGGCATTATATCCGAACTTCAGAGGAGTTGACTTAAGTAGCTTGCCATTGGCAAAGATCTCTGCATCAGTATCTTCCCCAAAATAGAATATAGCTGCCTCTACCAGTTGAAGAGGTGAGCCTTCATTTTTCAATATAGCCGGAAAAGCATTCAATGAGACTCCCGTCCTGACCGGTTTTCTGAATGTCATATACCAGGAGCTTAAGTTGGCGTCACTGCCGGTTACCTTTATCCTGAGTGGTACACCCGGTTTTATCCTTTCTGCCGGCAGACGCAAGATCATGTAACCGTGATGATCGCCATGCTGGTCAATCATTATCGACCGGAATCCCAGTGATGATCCCCCTTCTCCGCTGATATCCCACTCCGGGCGGGTGTCAGTATAAAAAGAGAAACCCTGGACACCGTTTATTGACAGATCCATTCTTGCGGAACCCGGACCGGAACCAATTGCCGCTATCCATACGAAAGCAGCATACTTCTCGCTTATCTTCTCTTTTACTGCTTCCGTTTCCCACTCCATAAAATCTTTTCCGCTAGTAGCTCTTATCAGGATACTTTCCCGCAGACCCGGAATACAGGAATGATACTCGAAATCAAGACCTGAAATTTTTCTGGCAAAACCATTGACCATATGATCATCCTGTGTGAAAAATGACTGACCAGCGGCTGTAACTGATGCAATGACCAGCAGGCTGAGAATAACTGATGACTTCTTCATCGCTGTTACTATTATTTAACAAAGGCTTTGATGAGCAGTGCCTTACCTCCTGAAAGATTCTTTATTCTTACACTTCCGGCAGCGGCCGGAATAACAAATGTTTCTGCATAATTGAACTGTTGGGAAACACCGCTCAAGGTCTTCACTAAAATGCTGTCCCCCTCTACAAGACTCATTACCAGACATTTGTTTTGGGTTTGGATATCAATTGATGTTTCAAAGGTATATCTGTGAACGTCATAAAAGTGAGACTCATGAGTGGGAAGATGCCAGAGCTGCCAGTCTTTACCCTCATTTAAAACATAGGGTTTTGATTTGAGATGGTCGGTGACATAATTGCCTTTTATGTCGAAGTAAAGGTTTTCCATTGCCCTGTCGATGTTCAGGTCACGGGGCTTGCCGTTCAGATCCATTCTCAGCCAGTCGTACATCTTGAATGTAAAGATATAAGGTGTTGAGCTTATCTCGAGAACGAGGTTATTTTGTCCTGAACCGTGAGCTGTGCCGTAAGGTATAAGGAAGAGATCATGCTTTGACGCCGGGTGTTTACGGATGTATCTGTCAACATCCAACGGCTGCAGCGTCTCAGCGCTTTTTTTCAATGCTCTCCTGTAATCGTCAGGGTTTATATTGTCCTGAAATCCAAGATAGACTACTGCATTGTCTTTTGTGTCGATGATGTAGTATGTCTCCTCCTGCGTAAAACTCTCACCAAAGTGTTTTTTTGTGTATTCTGGTCTTGGATGGCACTGGATTGACAGATTGCCACCGTCATAAGTGTCGAGGAAGTCAAATCTGATCGGAAATTCAGCCCCGAACCGGTGGTAGCAATCACCCAGCACGGCTTCTCCCTCAAGGAACATCAGGCAGTCGAAAGAAGCTTCGAGCAACAGGGATGAGCTTTCAAGCAATAGTCCGTTCTCAGGTGTGATCAGCTCGAAAGACCATGCGTAGTTAGGGACCTCGTGGTTCAGACCTTCAATCCGGTCTTTAATCCATGTTCCGCCCCAGGGGCCGGGCTCAAACCATGGCCTGACACGAAAAAAGTTACGGCTCATGGTATTTATTGCCTTGCGGAAATCATCTCCGCAGATCCATACCGGATCATCCTTACGCTGCCCGTCAAGAAGGATGTCGACCTTGTGGAGGAGAGACTGCTTATGCCTGTTAAGCACCGGCCAATCAATAAAATATGACCGTTTGTACATTACCTTGGGGTCGTCAGCTGTTGATAATCCCAGGTTGAAAATCTTTCGCTCTCTTGCCCTGTACTGCAGTTCATTCTTTGGCAGGTCAATATATATCAAGAGACCCTGCGCTGCCGAAAGGCTTGCTCCCGTACCAATTATAATGCAGATGTCATAAGCCTCGCCATGACTGACAGGCATGAATTCAGATGATATGAAAAAATCCTTAAGGTTCAGGTTACATCTTGTACCGAAGAGAGGGTCGGTCCCACCCGTAAAAGGGGCGGTGAGCCCTATTATTTCATCTTCAGGTCTCAAGAAATCTGAAGTGTTGATCCATCTGACTCTTGTCCCTTTTCTTCTAAGTTCATAGTCAATTCTATTGTGAATATGATCAAAGTAAACACCGGCATAACCGTCGATCAGTACAATCCTGTGCTGCAGAATTAATTCAGCGAGAGATTCATATCCGTGAAATATTTGATTCTCACCAATCCTGAATGAGGGATATATATCATATCCTTTCCGTTCTTTCGCGGGCCTCCTCACCGGCACCGGGAACTGACCGCCCCTACGTTTTCCTTCGGTCATATCTGCCACATAATGTTGGTTTTAGTTATTATCCTCCTGCCTTAATAAATTGAGATCCTGAAAGTCAAAGCTGAAATCTGTAAGAGGGGAGATCGCCTCCATTTTTATGCCTGCCGGTCTGCCTGTTTTATCAAGTGAGAATATTGCAAAGGCGTCAGCATCCAGGCTCCTGTCATCCCATCTGACAATAAATGTATTGCCTGTGTAGTAAATCATCTCTCCCCGCATTTTAGGTGACTTGACAGAGTTGAAGCGTAATTTTCCTTCAGCAGAGGAGATGAGAATGTCACCGAACCAGATGTCAGTGTACCTTCCGGTATACAGATCATGATTTATTGTCATATCTCTGTTTTTCTGCTGTTCTGCAATCTTAGCCCATATTTCATCGGTTATCTTTCTGGCTTCTTCCTGATTCTTCTGAACCCGCTCCTGTTGTTCTTTTACCCTGTCTACGCCTTTAATTCCTAAGTAACTGTCCTTTATTGTGTTACTGATTGCTGTAAATGCAGCTCCTTCCTGCTGGTTGGTGAAAACAATTATACCAAGCTGCAGCTCAGGTATTATCGTTACCTGTGTAACAATGCCCATCAGCCCTCCGGTATGAGATGCCTGGAAATATCCTTTTACGTCACTCAGGAACCATCCAAGTCCGTAACCATAGAAGTGTGTGTTGTATGATGATCTGCTTCTGACAGGAATTATGGTATGCATAGTCCACATCTCTCTGTGCATCTCTTCTGAGAAAAGTTGTTGCTCAAGGTTTTCACCATACTTACCGCCGTTGATCTGTGTGATGACCCATTTGCTCATGTCAGTAACATTGCTGTAGATGCCACCTGCAGAATTATGCATTTTCCCTTCCTGCTTGGGCACAACCTGAAGCTTGCCATCGACGGGTACATGTGCATCAATAATATTTGACCTGTCCTTCAGTCTTGAAAATGATGCAGCTGAGCTGTTCATTTCAAGTGGCTTCATTATCCTTGTCTCGACGAACTCCTCCCAGCTCATACCGGTAATTCTGAGAACAACTTCACCCGCAACGACATATAACAGGTTGTCATAGTCATACTTGGTTCGGAATGATGATACTCTTGGCAGATAACGCAGATTATGAATTATCTCTTCCTTTGAAAATCTGGCCGAATCCGGCCAAAGCATCAGGTCTCCGGCTCCGAGGCCCATGCCGCTCCGGTGTGTCAGGAGATCTGCAATAGTGAATTCCTCAGTAACGTAAGGATCATAGAGCCTGAACTCGGGTATGAAATCTGTCACCCGGCTGTCCCATTTCAGCTTCCCTTCATCAATTAGAATTGCCAATGCTGCTGCAGTAAATGCTTTTGAGTTTGATGCTATCGCGAAGAGTGTGTTCTCATCCATATTCTCCTTTGTATTTATGGACTTTACACCATATCCTTTTGAATGAATTAGTTTGCCATCCTTGACAACTCCGACGGCAATTCCGGGGACATTAAAGGCTTCCATTGTTCTGGCCACGAGCCTGTCAATTTCTGAGGGTGTGACTGGTTGAGAGAACAATGCAACTGAAAGAAGAAACAGAAGTGAAAACGAAGAAATTCTTTTCATACTATCAATATTGATTAATGTTTGATTAAGATACAGTTGTCTATCTGGGAGACTGAACCAGTACTGCCCTCTTCCTGAGGTCATATCGGTCACCCTGTTTAAGCATGTAAAAGAGTAATTCATTATCTGGAAGCTTTTTCATGTCACTTCCCTCGCGAGACCAGAATGATCTGTCATAGATAAGAACATAGCTTGCTCCAAGAACTTCAAGGGTGTCTCCCCTTACAATGGCAGCAGTATTTTCGTCAATTCCTATTCCAAGCAGTTCAGGCCTCTCCCTGAGGATCTCATACATGTCGAACTGACGGTTTCTTGCAAGCACATGCTGATCAATGGCTATGTTGCTTACAAACCCAAAGCCCTCCTGGTGGTCGCCCAACATTATCTGGTTATTTTTGGTATCTCCCCTTGCAAGGAAGGAACCCTGTATTGTTGCTCCGGCAGAAGTTCCTCCGATCACCCCTCCGCGATCAAGAACCTTTCTGAACAGTGTCTCTGTGAGGGTTCCCTTATATGCGTCGACCAGGCGCCACTGACGCCCTCCGCCGAACCATATCCCGGTGGCACTTTCAAGAGGTCTGGCAAAGTAAGGGCTGTTGGCAGTATCCCTGTTTTCAGTGTGAAGTAAGGTAACATTTTTTGCGCCACGTGACCTGAGCATATCACCTTCACTGTCTGCATAACCAGAGGCACCTGCTGCTGTTGGAACGAGAACAATGCGTGCCTCAGCACCTCCTGCAAGCTCAATAAATTTCTCAATGATCGTGTCAGATAATCTTCCGCCACCCACAATGACAAGAGTGCCCCTTACAGGACCTGTTGTTATACTATTGGCTGCCGTCTCTTGTGAATAAATATAATTTAATTGTAATAATGAGAGAAGACAGACTTTTATGATTATCCTGATATTCATGATATAGCAATTAAAATGAGCATAATGAGCAGAGTGAAAGTATTCATCAGTATGAATGCGCTCTTCAGTCCTTCAGCCTCTTTTCCTTTAAAAATAATCCTGTAAAACAGTATTATGAAGGTAACATTCAGTCCCAGCATCGCCAGACCTGCCGGTGCCTTCAGCGGCATAAACATGCCGGTCAGAACCCAAAGGAGAAGTGAAGATGCTGTAACCCAGAGAAATACAAGTCGCCCTATCTGCCTGTTGTCCATTGCACCATAGAGGGTTTTTATCCCTGCCTTCTGGTATTCATGTCCGTATCTTAAAAGCAGAATCCAGAAATGTGGTATCTGCCAGAGGAACATGAAGAGAGCAAAGAGCAATATCACAGTGTCTGTCATTGCTCCTCCTGCTGCAGTATATCCTATGAAGGGAGGAACAGCGCCTACTACGGCACCTGGGACGATGGCAAATGTTGTAATTCTTTTTAGTCCCGTATAGACTGCATTATAGAGTATCACATTGGCAATTCCAAGCAGCATTGGTACGAGGCCGGTAGCGGAAAGGAGGAGGGTGCCGGATGTCAGCAGGGCCCCGGAAATTGAAAGCGCCGTCATTGGATTCATTATACCGGCCGGTAAAGGACGACCCATCGTTCTCTCCATCAGGGCATCGCTCTTCCGCTCCGTATACTGATTCAGTGCTGCGGCGCCTGCAGCCAGTAGCAAAACCCCACCGGCAACCGCAAAAAGTTCACTGCCGGCCCTGCCGCTGTAGAGGAAATAACCTGTGACAGAAGAGAATGCAACAGCCAGTGAGAGCTTCCATTTTACCAGCTCCGCAATGGCGCCAAGGCCACCTCTTCTATTGGTTTTCCCCATTTAGAGTCTTCAGATATTCTGCAATAATGGAAATATCACTCTCATTAAGCAGGCCCCTGTATGATTGCATGAGCCCTCTGGAATAACCCTCGACGATCTGTTCATCAGGATTATATATAGAGCTGATGAGGTATTCGTCGTCAGCTGTGATGGTTTTCTGTGTATTTCCTGAGGTTACGATCCTCTGGCTTCCATAAAAACCCCTGAAGGAAGGCCCAACAAGCTTGGCGCCGTCGAGAGAGTGACAGGCAAGGCACCCTGTGCCTCTCAGAAGTACAAGACCTTCAGGATCAGGAATGAAAGATGCAGTTCTGAGATCCGCCAGCCATTTGTCAAATTCCTCCTGTTCAACTATCCTGGTTTTTGCAATCATCGCTGAATGCAGCAGACCGCAATACTCAGTGCAGAGAATCTCATAATCACCGATATAATTGGGGGTGAACCAGAGCCAGTTGTCATAGCCCGGTATTACATCCTCCTTAACCCTGAATGCCGGTATAAAGAGACTGTGGTTGATATCTTCGGAAACCAGGTCAAGCTTAACAGGTTTGTTGATAGGCAGGACAAGCTCCTTTGATCTCATGCTGTCCTGGTAAACAAACTCCCATTCCCACATCCGGCCTATTGCCGTCACCCGCATTGCGTCAGGCGGAACCCTGCGCATAGGTGCAAAACCCTTCCATCCGATCCAGAACATTAGCAATACCAGGATGGTCGGTATAACTGTCCATACTACCTCAAGCTTCATACTTCCGGAAAACTGCATTGGCGCTTTGCCTTTCTTTCTGGAAAAATGAATGAGGGTCCAGATCATGAATGCTGAAATGCCGATGATGAAGATGAAGGCTATTATGAAAATGAAGAGGAACGCTTTGTCTACTCCATCAGCAAGATTTGATGCCCCTGTAAACATAATTGTATGTTTTTATCTGAAATAATAATCTACGAAAGTCAGTATTACCACAAGTGCGAACATTACAAAGACACCTGTGACAAGGAGTCTGAGAAAGAGGTTTTCAAACTTCAGATGCATGAAATTTATAAGCACAGTTGCCACCTTGACACTTGCAATGATCAGGGCAACCGCCACAGTAAATGCTCCGAAGTGAAAACCTGTGATCCACACTGAGAAGGCTGTAAGTAAAAGCAAAACGGCCAGGACAATTGCCAGGGATGAATAGCTTGAAATATGTTTATCCTCGTGTTTCATGGCATTTCAGGTTATAAGGTATAATAGAGGGAAGAGGAATATCCAGATCAGGTCAACGAGATGCCAGTAAAGGGCACTGTTCTCAAGCATCAGATAATGGTCACTGTTGACAGAACCGGATCTTATCTTAACAACATTGATTGAAAGCAGCACCATTCCGACAAGCACATGAAGGGCATGCAGTCCGGTCATCATATAGTAAAGCCCGAAGAACAACAGCTCGCCGTGGCTCATGTTCTTAAGTACTTCTGATCCGGGGTAGATACCATACTCGAACTTGTGAGACCATTCGAAGTATTTATTTACCATAAATAGCCCTGCCAGCAGAATAGTGACAAATACAAGGAACAGAGCCAGCTTACGGTCGCCCTTCTGTATAGCTGTCAGTGACATTGCCACAGTCATACTACTGAACAGCAGAAAGACCGTATTCATCGTTCCAATGAATGCATTAAGCTCCCCGGCTGCCAAATGAAACTCTGCGGAGTACTTTGCCCTGAACACCGCGTATACAAGAAACAACCCACCGAAAAGAAATAATTCGGTGAACAGGAATATCCACATGCCCAGCTTTCCGGTTTCGCTGTCAATATGCTCTGAATGTGTGTTATGTACCGACATAGGCCAGGATTCTATTTATTGTCTGAGATATTTCCGAAGAGATATGGTTTTGAGGTTATCTCGGGTAAATCGTCAAAATTTTCATGAGGTGGGGGTGATGGTATTTTCCACTCCAGTGTAACACCTTTCCAGGGGTTTGCAGGGGCAACAGCTCCTTTTCTTGCACCCCTTATGAGGTTGTAAACCATCAGCAAGAGCCCGGCGAACAGAATAAAGGATCCTATTGTCGAAAGCACGTGACCGCTTTGAAACTGAGGCAGATAGTCGTAAGCCCGCCTCGGCATCCCCTGCAGCCCTACAATGAAAAGCGGGAAATATAGCATGTTGAAGCCGATGAAATTAAATCCCCAGGCAATGTAAGCCAGCCTGAAGTTGTACATCCTGCCAAACATTTTTGGTGCCCAGTAATGTATGGCTGCAAAGAACGCAAATCCCATCCCGCCAAATATGATATAATGGAAATGTGCCATAACAAAGGCTGTATCATGCGTCTGAACATTCGTTGCGAGAGAGCCCAGCACAAGACCTGTGAAACCTCCTATCATGAAGAGGAAAATGAATGAAATAGCGTAGAGCAGGGGAGGCTTAAGATCTATTGAGCCTCCATACATAGTTGATATCCAGTTGAACACCTTAATAGCACTTGGGACTGCCACAATGAATGTCAGGAATGAGAAGAACCATCGTGCATTATAACTCATGCCCGATGTGAACATGTGATGTCCCCAGACAAAATAACCGACGAAAGCTATTGCAAGGCTTGAAAGAACGATAGCCCCGTAACCGAAGACAGGCTTCTGACTGAAAGTGGGAAAAATCTCCGTTACTATTCCCATCGCCGGCAATATCATAATATATACGGCAGGGTGGGAGTAGATCCAGAACAGATGCTGGAACAGAACCGGGTCTCCGCCGAGAGCCGGGTCAAAGAAACCGATGTTCAGAACCCTTTCTGCTATTACCATCAGCAGTGTTATCCCGACAATGGGGGTGGCAAGTACCTGTATCCATGCTGTGGCATACAATGCCCAGGGGAAGAGCGGCATCCTCATCCATCCCATCCCCGGAGCCCTCATCCTGTGAATGGTAACAATAAAATTCAATCCTGTCAGAATTGAAGAGAATCCAAGTATAAATGCTGCTGTAAGTGCATAGATTACGTTGGTTGAAGATTCAACACTGTACGGGACATAAAAGGTCCATCCCGTATCAGGAGCACCACCGCCGATGAATTGAGAAAGAACACCAAGTATTGCTCCTATCATGTATAGATACCAGGAGAAGAGGTTTAGTTTTGGGAAGGCCACATCCCTGGCGCCGATAAGTATCGGAAGGAAAAAGTTACCGAAGACTGCTGCCAGGCCGGGGATAACAATCACAAAGATCATTATTATTCCATGTATCGTAAAGAGCCCGTTATATGTCTGAGGCTCCATAATTGTCCTCCCCGGGGCAATAAGCTCTATGCGCATTAAAAGGCCAAGAAAGGCGGCCACGAAGAAGAAGATTATTATGGCATAAAGATAGAGCAGCCCGATCCTCTTATGGTCGGTGGAGAGAAGCCACGACCATATCCCCTTGTGTTTACCCTGATATTCAAGATAACTCACCTGTGTTTCACTTCCTGATATACTCATATGTATAACTGTTTTTATTTTTTTCTCCGTCTGACTAGTAAAATGATCATGATTACAATAAGGAAAAAGATTGTTATCACGCCAACAATTCTTGTCACCTGGAGAGTGTATGTTTTACTTGCAGGGTTGTATGCGAAGCAATACTCCAGTATACGGTTTGATGTCGGTCTGGCAATACCCTTCTGAGCCTCAACGATTGCCATTTTTACGTCAAAAGGCAGATAGGTGAGCCCATACAGGTACCTGGTGATTTTACCGGCCGGACTGACAACCATGATTACCGAGGGGTGCGCAAAATCAAGTCCCTGTGGCTGATATTTGTACCCCGCAGCAGCAGTAATGGCACTGATATTCTCCTGTATTCCTGTAAGATAGATCCAGTCCTTCTGATGTTCTTTGCTTATCCGCTGAACGAAATTGACCTTCTTCTCCTTTGCCTTTTCAGGTGTGTCACTTGTGTTGAAACTTATTGTGATGACCTGGTATTCGGTCCCGAGACTCATGTCCATCTTGCTAACGACATCGGCAATGCCATCCATCAGAGGGCTGCATAGGTTGGGGCAGTCAAAATAAACAAATGACATTATCGTGGGCTTGTCAATAAGCTGCCTGAGGGTTACCTGTTCACTATTCTCATTAAGGAACCAGAGATCAAGCGGGATTGTGTCGCCCAGATGTTCAACAACACCTATCTCCACCTCCTTCTGCTGGTAACCGGCTGTTTTGAGCTCCTGACCTGATGCCAGGGGCAGGATGGCAAAAACCATTAATACGAAAACTATGTGTCTCATGATTATTTGTTTAGCTTTTCTTCTTTTCATCTTCGGCATAAATGCCGGCAATCATTAATGATCCGCCCATCAGAGAAATATCCTTCAGCAGGGCTATAAGGATTGTGGGTGTCTCTTCCCCTTTAAGGAGATGAGGGATATGTATCGTCAATATAAAAATTAATAGTAGTGCTGCCAGAATAAGCGTTGATTGCCTGACGAATTTTTTGGTAAGGATGCTGATGCTCACCGCAATCAAGACCAATCCGGTAAGGATGATAGTGTATGCCCCGAGCGGAATAAAGGAAGTGAGCATTCCAACATAGTAATCCATCATCAGGAAATGATTTATCCCGAACACGGCAAAAGGCAGTGCAAACAGGATTCTTCCAAGGTTAGTCAGGTTTTTCATTTTTTTACTGGTTAGTTTATTATCTCTTATATGGCTTCTGAAGATTTTTTACCCTGTATGAAGCTGCCGATTATGTAAATATCGCGCAGTTTCATCATGATAAGGAATATAAATCCCCATACACCGATAACCCCGATTGTGTAGGTCAGTATTACCCATATCGGGGCTTTCCTTACATTATTCCACATAGACCGCTCAGCGAGCAGGCTTACCGGAACGGTAATTTCACCTGCCATCAGGGTTGTGTCTTTTGATACAATACCAAAAAGATCCTCATCAGCGAATTTGGCGCTGAAATGGATATTCCCCTCCTTATCACCGGGAAGTCCTGCCGGTATTTTGAAAACAGCTGTTCCGGACTCACTGGTGGTCTTCTCCTCATCTATCACCATCATTCCAAAATAGCGGCGCGCAAAAAGCCTTACTTCTGCACCGGTAACGGGCACGGTCTTCTGTTCATCAACGGCACTGGCGCGGACAATTACTGTGCTGTCAGCTTCATTAAAGCCCACGGTCATCATTATCACAGCACCAGGGTATGCAGAGGAAGTAATAATCTGCATCACTTTCTGAACGTAGTTTTTATTGAAACTCCTTAAATAGGAGACTACATGCCATATCTCATCACCCGTGAGGACGTTGCGGAATGATGGCATCTGACCTCTTCCGACGGATAGTTTGTAAAATATCTCCCCGTCACTGTTTCGCTGGATCTTCTCAGTTGCCGGATCGCCCGGAGAAGGAACAAGATTTATGTAGTTGCCTTTCCCAGGGTTACCGTGACATGAGATACAGTTTGTTAAGTAGAGCTTCTCTCCGCTTTGTCGTGTCTCATCGGTGAAGGGAAAGGTACTAAGCCTCCCTTTCCTCTCTTCAGGAACCACCCAGTCCTGGCCCCATGCAATTACGGGGGGCAAAATGATGAACAGTACTGTAAGAATGAAATATTTCATACACAATCAATTATTCGTTACCCGAAAGTTTTTCTTTATCATGGTCATCCTCCGCAATTTCCCAGATAGGTATGACAGGGAATAGCTTGGAAAGGATTGTAATAATAATAAGAACAAGCAGGATTGATGCAATTGTGACTGCTGTTTCAATAAGGGTGGGCTTATACACAACCCACTCTACAGGTACATTCTGTATCGGGAGGTTAGGATGTCCCTGCCCCGGCACAACAATTATGTAACGCTTCAACCATGAAGCGGCAAGAACAAATACTGAAATTATCATCATCGGCATCGGCCGACGCATCTGCTTTATAAGTAAAAGAATTACCGGTATAACAAGACCCACCAGCTGAACACCCCAGAATAACATGGCATAATGACCCGTGAACAGTTCACGCAGGTGTATCGCATCACCGGTCTTCAGCTTGTATCCCGGTACCAGAAACTCGTTAAGGTTGAAATATATATAGACTATTGAAACAAGTATCAGTACCCGCCCCATCTTTTCAAAATGGAATGGGGTGAGATATTTTTCAAGTTTGTAATTAACCCTGAAGAAATACATGGCAATAATTACGGCAGCTGTTCCTGACACGAAGGCACCTGAAAGGAAATAGGGTCCGAATATAGTGCTGTCCCATCCCGTCCTGGGAGTGACAGCGAAAAGCCATGAAGTGACAGTGTGTATTGCAAAGGCTGTAGGGATTATTAAAATCAGAAGGATCCTCATTGCCTGTTTAAGTATACGGTACTGTGATTCATGGTGCTCCCATCTTAATGATAGCAGTTCGTAAACCTTTATAAGGAAAGAGGGTCTTCCGTGGAGTCGGTTTTTTGAGATTGCCAGGTCAGGTATCAGAGGGAAATACCATAGTAGGAGGCTGAGGACTAGGTAGGTTGTAACAACAGTAACATCCCAGAGGATGGGCGACTGAATCCGTCCGAACCTGAAGAGAAATGGAAATCTGTCAGGACGCCCCATATCTGAGATGATAACCAACCCGGCGACAGCGGCAAAGGCAATCGCGATAATCTCGGCAATCCTCGAGATCGGCTTCACCCAGTTGTAACCGATAAGTCCCAGGACAGAGCTGATAAGCATTCCAACAAGGCTTGTCGCGACAAAGAAGACGAAATTGGCGATATACATACCCCAGCTGGTATAGTCGCGCAGGCCTGTTACTCCCAGGCCTTCCTTCAGCTGGATAATATATGCATAGAGACATGCTGCGAGAGCAAGAAACAGAAAACCTATCCAGATTATAAATGCTTTGCTTATTCTTACATTCCTGAGAACATCTGAAGCAACGGAATCTAATTTTCCCTGTTCCTTTGGTGAGCTGAACCGTATTTCATTCATACTTTCAAGGCTTTAGATTGTTTCTTCCCTGTATTCTTTCTCAGGACCACGTTCGAACTCAAAGAGTCTGTTTTTGGGGGGCAGGTAATAAACCCTCGGATTGGTGCCAAGCTCCACCTGCAGTCTGTATCCTGCATTCTTTTGAAGCAACTCGCTAAGCATAACAGTCTCCTTGGTAGTGCCATTGGTTACAGCATCCTCGTTCTCATCACCGAAATAGAAAACACCGTTGGGGCAGGCTGAAACGCAGTAGGGCAGAAGCCCTTCCCTGATCCTGTCAGCGCTGAAGAGGCATTTTGAGATTGTTCCCTTCTTCTGGGGCACATTCAGCTCAACATCATATACCTTTTCCTTGTCATTCTCTGCCTGCGACGGCTCCTGCCAGTGAAACATCCTTGCAGAGTAGGGACAGGCGGCCATGCAGAAACGACATCCGATACATCTCTCATTGTCAATGAGCACTATGCCATCCTGCCTCTTGTAGGTTGCATCAACCGGACAAACAGAGACGCATGGCGGATTATCGCAGTGCTGACACGGCTTGGGCATGAAATATTCGGGCGTATTGACCGACTCCTTCATCACCAGGGTGTTGATATGATATTCATAGGGTCTCAGGTGATGAGCACTCTGGCATGCCTCAACACATTTCCTGGCATTCCTGCAGCGTGACAGGTCAATGACCATAACCCACCTCTTGCCCTGCAGTCCCTCTTTACCTCTGGCTTTAAGAGCTTTAATATCAGGCTTTAAATCCTTGATCTGGTCAGCGGGAATCTCCACCAGCCTGTTGTCTTCGGTGAGAACCCTGACCATACCTTTGCTGTGTTTGGCCTTTTCAAAACTATGTCCCGAATACAACGCAGCTGCTCCTGTAACGGAAACAGCTCCGGCAATTGACAGCCTGCGTATAAAATCACGCCTTGATTCCTCCACAACCTTGTCGAGATCCGGCTTCTCATTGCTCTTCTCTTGCTTCTCTTTCGCCATAATGTCTTGATTATAATAAACGGAAAGTATACTTCCAGCCTGAACGCATTTATTCAGCCTGCCGGGAGATGACCTTCACAGCATCATATCCGAGACCGTCAACGACCTCCTTGATCTTAACACTGTCTACTTTTGCCGGCTCGAACTCAACAATTGCATTACCAAGTGTATGAGATGCCTTGACCGAAATAATGCCGGGAACCTTTAGAAGGTTGCTTTGTATTGTGTTTTCACATCCCGTGCAGGTCATGCCATTGATGGAGACCTCATAAAGTGCTGATTCAGCAACTGTTTCCTTTACCTCCTTCTTCCCTCCGCCGCCACATGACATAAGGAGAGTAACCGTTAATAGGAGGAGCGAGCATGCTGTAGTTCTGATTCTTATCATAATACCAGGTTTTAGATTAGATATTTCATATTCAATTCAGGGTGTATAAATGTATAAATTTTTCAATTCATTACAGACAACTCTGCTAAATATCAATTCTTCCTTTCCGGTCTAAACAGTTAAAACCGTATAACCCTTTTTTTGGTGCCAATTTCATCAAAACTTCATAAATGATATGTAATTTTGGAGAGAAGAACTAAGATGAATCCTAAAATCCTAAATATGAGAAAGATTGTATTACTTTTTACTTTAATCACAGGAATGCTGGCATGGCAGTGTTCCAGAAATGTGGGTGATACCTCTCTTAAAAGTTCTCTTGATGAGAGCAGCGTAAAGATTAATAAGGCCATGACAGTCATCTCTGACACCAGGGGTTTCCAGCTGATGACTCTGTCAGATCTGACGAAATCAGGTGATGGTTATAGTGACAGTATCAATCTCGACCTGATTGCCGGCATTTATGACTTTAAACCGGAAACATACTGGTGTCATCATGACATGAGACCCAGATGGAAGTTTGAGAAGACAGGCGAAAGTGAAATGCTGGTTGTTAACATTCCCCAGAAGATGATATTTCACCCGAGGTACCTTTATTCAACCAATCCGGAAGAGGGCCTGGCAGAGAATGATTTTACCATATCAGCCAGTGAGTATCACAACTATTTCTCATACTTCAGGCGATATGACTACAGGCTGATGGCCGGCTTCACAGTCGATGAGGAAGATGCCGGCACTCTTGAAGTGACGGCTGCCGGCAGCAGTTTTGCCGACCGCAGTTATGCCTCAGAATATCATTTTACAGATGAATACAGCGTTATGGTTTCATACGAAAGGGGTGACACTTCAATATCTTCATTTACGCTGAATGAGGGTGAAGAGATACTCCTGGGAGAGGAGACTGTTTTCATCTGGAAAGATTTCCGCAAATCAGAAAGGAAATATACCCTGACAATTGGTGACATTGATATAGTAAAATCAACCGGAATAGACTCGATCCAGGTCTTTCTGAACGGAGTGCTTCAATCAACAGCTGCGGTAAAAATTACCGATGAAGATGAGACAGAAGGCTCTGTATGCCACCACAGGGATATCCTGCTAACCTTTGATGATGGAACTAGTGTTAAGTTGAGTGAGTTGATAAGCCCTGCCCTGGAGACACTTGGTACACTCATCACTCCAATGCGTGAGATGTATTTTGCAAAGCATATTGCAGATTATATAGCATTCTCAGTATACTACCAGAAACTCTGAGTTCCTTCTTTCTTTCCATAAGTCCGTTTTTTTTAACACTAAACTGCCGGTTCCCCGACCGGCAGTTTTATTTATGCTTCTCAGCGACCTTTGAGCTTGAGGCTCAGGTAGGTATACATCATTGCCCACATCTCAGCCTCCTGCGCATTTGTCGAGGCAGCACCGTGACCACCTTCTATTGTCTCATGATAAAAAAGCGGATGACCCATGTCTATCATTTTTGCAGCCATTTTCCGCGCATGACCGGGATGAACCCTGTCATCCTTGGTTGAGGTTATAAAAAGCGGCTCCGGATATGAAATATCTTTACTTAGGTTATGGTATGGGGAGAAACGACTTATATAGGCCCATTCGTCAGGCTTGTCAGGGTCACCATATTCACCCATCCAGCTGGCTCCTGCAAGCATTTTTGAGTAGCGTCTCATGTCAAGCAGCGGAGCACCTATCACAACGGCATTATAAAGATCGGGTCTCTGCGTAAGAGCCACCCCTGCAAGCAAACCACCGTTGCTCCATCCGAATGCACCCATGAACGCGGGTGATGAGATCTTCCGGTTGATAACATCCTCAGCGACAGCAAAGAAGTCATTATAGGCATTCTGCCTCTTCTCTTTCATTGCTGACTGATGCCATGCCGGACCAAATTCACCACCTCCACGTATATTGGCTATCACATAAACTCCTCCCTGCTCCATCCACCCGATACCTCTTATGGCACTGTAATAAGGAAGTTCGGAAATATTGAATCCACCGTAACCGTAGATAAGTGTCGGGTTACTGCCATCAGCCACTATATCTGACTTATGGACAATGAAATAGGGGATGACAGTGCCGTCCTCCGATTTTGCCTCATACTGTTTGACTGTAAGACCGGATGCATTGAAATAATCCTTCTGCTTTTTAAGCGCGACTATCTCCTTTCCGTTTCCCCGAAACAGTGTCGGAGGTGTAACAGGGTTGCTGAATGAGAAGAAAAAGTCGTTTGACTCCTGGTCTGAACTCACGAGTGATAAAGTTCCGAATTCAGGCACCGGCACCGGGCTTTCCACCCATACTCCTCCGTCGTTGCGAAATATCTTCATTTTGCTTTGTACGTTTTCAAGCGCAGAGATAACAATGAAGTCTGAAGCAGACAGCAGCGACTCAAGGCTTGACTTTTCATCGGGTATGTAAACTGTTTTAACTGATATGGTACCGGCCAGAAAATCCTCAATATTAAAGGCTACCAGGGATCCCTTGGGAAAAGTCTCCCCGTTAAGCACCCAATCTGATTGCAGATAAAGAAGAAGATTCTCCCTGTGCATGCCGTAGAATTCGGCATCGAGAGGCAAATCAAGACGGTGAAGACCATCTTTATCGTATAGGAACATCTCCGTCTCGTAAAATGTTTTCTTCAGGTTAATAAATGTATAGAGTCTGCCGGCACTGTATGTTCCACCAACAAATATTCCCATGTAAGCTGTATCTGTCTCCAGAACAGTGACAGCTTTTTCACCACCCTCTCCTCTCTTCCATAGTTTTACAATCCTTGGGTAGCCGGAAGTGGTCATGGTGCCGGTGCCGTAATTTGTGGCAACAATAATATTGTCCCTGTCAACCCATGCGGCACTTCCTTTGCTCTCGTCAATAACGAAGCCATCTGTAATGAATTCCCTTTTCATGACATCAAATTCCCTGATGACACTCTCATCCTTGCCACCGTCAGAGAGGTTCAGCAGACAGACCTGGTTATCAGGCCCTAACCAGCTGGCTCCGTGAAAGACCCATTTCCTGTTCTCTGCTGCAGAAAGTTTATCGAGGTCGAGGACAACATCCCATTCACTCTTTCCGCTGATGAAATCTTCTTTCTTCATTCTTCGCCAGAGTCCGCGCTCATTCTTTTCATCCTGCCAGAGATTGTAAACAATGTCTCCCTGAAGGTCAGGATATATAACCTGCTCCTTGTCATTCATGACCTCGAGGAATCTCTCTTTAAGCTCAGCATATAACGGCTGACCCGCAAACTCTTTCTCTGAGATATCGTTTTGGGCTCTTACCCACTCAAGAGCTTTTTCACCTTCGATTTCCTCAAGCCAGAGCCAGGGGTCGGCAAGCTCAGAAGTCTCTTTGCCACTTGTTCCGCAACCGGGAAGAATACTTAAGATCAGAATGACCAGGACAAGATTAATCAGCTTTCTCATGAGTCTCTTTTTTATGGGGTTTAAGTAAGATTCTGACAGTGCCGGCAATAATGAACAGTTCTCCTGCGGCAAATAACAGCCACATATAATTGTCAGGGATATAAGTGCTAAGAGTTGACATAAGCCTTTCTGACTCATCAGGGGTTCTCCCTGATGTAAGGATTCCACTGTCAATTATAATTAAGGAATAATCAACAAGGAATGTAAAGAGGATTATTGCGGCGCCTCCATAGATCAATATCCAGTCAGCAGTGGAGGGATTTACAATAAACCCTCTTTCCTGTTTGCCGATGATCAGGAGTGCCATTATTATCATTGTGACCGAGCAGATCACTGGTGCCAGCACTGGCCCGAGCCACGGTATTGGGATCAGGAAGAGAAGGTCCCATGTAAGGATTGAGGCTGGCCATGCAAGGAATAATTTGAGTGCCACATAATAGAAGATGTCCCAGATACCAAAGGCAAAGAGAGCATAAAAGAGTCTCTGCAGATTATTCCTGCCTGTAATAATACCAATACCTGCCAGCATGACCAGCGTGGCAATCTCTCTTACCCACTCAATTGAAAGCACCTCCGGGGGAATAAGGGCAAGAGGAAAGACGAATCCTTCGGGGTAATATATCATTCTGAGATAGACTACTACAATTGCCTCGAGGAAACCCATGGCAACAGCAAAAACTGTTAGCCAGATGAACCTTAGACGATAACTGAGATAGGTAGTGTCCACTTCAGAGAATAAGTGCCGTTAAGTTACAAAATAAAGGGAAAAACAGCCTTCCTGCCTGCGGGATAATCACTGAAATGGCTCCTGTACCATTTGTGATGGGCAAGAGCCCGTGGTACCAGGTTGCAGAATGTCCAGACAAAGAATGAGAGTGCCGGAAGTGACCAGCATACTATTGCAAATCCGGCCCATTCCACTATCTCTCCGAAGAAGTTAGGACAGGAGATCTTCTCAAACAGCCCTCCTCGTGGTATCTGGTAACCGTTGGTACTCTTCTGCCTGAGGTGTATGAGCTTCTCATCTGAGCTGACATTTATTGTCATTCCTGTAATAAAAAGTGCAATTCCTGCCATGAAGCGCGGATCTGTCAGCCATTCAGTGCTGTATTGCGTCTGGAGCGTCCCGGTATAATAGCCGAGGAATCCTGCGTTTATAAAGTTGAAGAATATTGCCATCAGGGCGATGATCAGAGGCATCTCTTTTCCTCTGGTGCGGATGCGCATCGGATATATTACGGAACGATTGAAATAGTGAAAGGTATAGAGAAAGGCAATAATCCAAACTACTGCCGTCTTCTGGGCACTCCCGGTGATTATCAACCATATAAAGATAAGTAGCGCAGGTACTTCCATCATGAACCACCCCAGGCGGTCAGGTATGGTGACACCCCATTTTTTTGAAGAATGCCTTCCATATGGTGCAGTTACAAACAGCAGCAGGAGGAATACCATGATGCCGATGGCTGTCCAAAGCCAGACCAGGAGATTGAATGTTGTCTTTTCCATCAGATGTACCTTATTTGTCTGAACCAGCTTATCGTATCAGTCATTGTCTGTGCAAAAGGACGTGAGACAAACTCAAGCTCTTTTGCAGCCTTCAGGCTCGATATATTCCTGTGACCGAATTTAAGCGCTTCAAGTGACATCGGTGTGTACAAAGGAGTTGTACCCGATACCGTTGCATGCAGGTTCAGGAATATGGCCCCGACTCCGGCGAGCCACATCGGCAGTGTGATCGCCGGAACCTTGTGGCCACCTAGTTGTGAAATAGCACCTGCCAGCGTCTCAAGGCTCTGCCAACTGCCACCCAGCAGATAACACTGACCGGGCCTGCCCTTGTTTATTGAATTGATTGCAGCCCGGCATATATCCCTCACATCCACCCAGTTGTACCCTCCGGGTATGAGAGTGGGGTTCTGTCCTTTATAAAATCTTATGACAGCATTACCAATCAGTGAAGGCTTGTAATCGCAGGGGCCGACGATAGCTGTCGGATTTAGTACAACCACTTCCAGCTCAGACGAAGAGGCATCGAGCATTATCTTCTGGCCGAGAGCCTTTGACCTGTCATATGATGCTGTGCTGTCAAGAGCGAGCTCACGGGTCTCATCAAGAATATGGTTCATCGGCTCATGATTGAACGCATGTATCGAGCTGAAATGGATGATTCTTCTGACACCTTCAGATTTGGCCGCGCTGATCAATGTAACACAGCTTTCAGCATTGGTCCTGATACAGGCATCATCCTTCCGGCGGATACTTATGCAGGCTGCAAGATTAAACACAGTTTCACATCCTCTGCAAAGATTTTTCAGGTCAGATTCACTGTTAATGTCACCCCTGACAAGTTCAAGGTCAAGATTCTCAAGTCCCAGTGTGGAGCTATGGATCAGGGCTTTAACACTAAAGCCTTCTTCAATCAGCATCCGGCAGAGGTTTGTGCCTACATGACCAGATGCACCGGTAACGGCAATTTTCATAGAAATCAGCAAATTCAGTCAAATGTAACGATCATTTTGAAATATGTTACACTTAAATTTGCAGAATGAAAATCCTGTCACTCATCGCTTCTGTCTTAATATGCTCAGGAATTTTTGCCCAGAATTATACTGCCGGGCATATAACTACTGAACTCATTGACAGCTTGAGAGGTAACAGAAAGATTCCAGTAGAAATATTTTACCCTGAAGTTCAGTCGGTCACCAATGGTGATGCAGGAGCATCATCTAATGGAAGATGTCCGGTAATTTGTTTTGCGCATGGTTACATGATGCCTTCGGCAGCATATCTTAATATCCGGGAGGCGCTTGTGCCGGCCGGATTCATCCTTGTCTTTCCTGAAACCGCCTCCGGGGTTTTTCCGTCACACGATGAATATTCAGAAGACCTGGCTTTTGTTCTGGGAGCCATTGATGGCCTGGTGGCTGATACTTCCTCACCGCTACATGGTATAACCGATACCGTAAGGTGCCTTATGGGCCACAGCATGGGAGGGGGTGCAATATTTGCAGCAGCCAACAGACGCCTTGATATTAATGCGGTCGTTGCACTGGCACCCTTCAATACCTCCCCATCTGCCATTCAGGCTGCCTCATCTGTGGCAATGCCCACCCTGATATTCGCCGGAAGTAACGACTGCATAACACCACCTGAAAAACATCAGTATCCGATCTATAATTTTTCAGCCTCAGCTGAAAAGACTTACATCCTTATCAAAGGAGGGACCCACTGCCAGATGGGATCGCATAATTCCCTATGCAATTTCGGGGAGACAATGGCATTCTGCAAGGACGGGATAAGCCGGGAGGAGCAGCACCAGGCTCTTAACAAGTACCTGCTGCCCTGGCTGAATTTCTTTCTTAAGAGCAATTATGAGGCGGGAATTGAGTTTGACACCTCGATAAATTCTGACATTGCAGTTGAGTACCTCAGATCGCGTCCTCTGGTCGATACAGGTGATCTGAATGATCCTACTTTTTAAGACTTGCTTTTGAGAAAATATGATCTTCGATGGGGACATTGAATTCTATTTCATCAATAATGAATTCAGTGCCATCACCCTCTTTCAGCATATCCCTGAAGACAATCTTTTTTGGGTACCATCGTTCATTAATGCGCTGAATATCTGATAGTTCAGTTCGCTTAAGCAAGGTTCCGCTCTTGGCATACATCTCTTCTTTCAGAGGAATATTTCGTTCCTGGTCAACCCATAACTTCTTGCCATGATAGGCGATTTCCGTCACAAAGGCAGTAAGCTCTATAACCCAGCACTGGTGTCCGTCGACAGTCTCTGTTCCGGTAACCTTTGCATTGTATTGGTCAGTCAGTTTGTTGTCTTCCATCAGGTCCTCATATGACAGATCGGAACCCATAACCGACTGGCGAAGCATATGCCCGGCAATCTGAATGATGCGGTCTGTTGACGGTGAGTATATCCAGAGCTGGTCTTCCAGCTTAAGCATCTTCGTTCCCTGTTCGCGCACCGGAAACAGATATTCGGTGAACGATTTTTCCTCACCTGCAGTCCATGTCCTAAGCTTTACAGTATGTGTTGTCCTCCTTCCGTGTATTATCATTGAAGATGAAAATACACGGTTCTCAGATGACATGTTCTGATCAATCCTCTCAAGCAGCTTCTTCGCATCGGGATACTGTGCGTTGAGGGAGAGGTAACCAGTAATGAAAATAATTAATGCAATAAGTCTTTTCATGCTTCTAGTTCTTTAAAGAGTTGAGCTGTCTGGCGTCTGTATATTCCTATTCCGGCAAGAAGTGTCCCCAGCTGTGTGGAAAGAAAGCCCGGAACGAAACCAATATACCAGGTTTCGGGAGTGATCCGGGCTCTGAATACTTGTGGCATCATAACCGAGGCATTCTTCATCATAATTCCCAGGTCGATACCATGGTTCTGAAGATAGAGGGCAATGACCATTCCCAGGGCAACGCCTGCCAGAGACCCGAAGAAACCTATGATGAGTGATTCCATAAGCATTGTCTTATATACATGTCCTTTCTCTTCACCTATTGCAAGTCTCATACCAAATTCACCATATCTTCTTAACCCACCCAGAAGACCTGCATTCCATAAAATCAATGACATAGCCACAATAAATACTGAGACGAGAATCCCCTTAAGCTTGCCTGAGTATTCAACAAGGAAGCCCATATTATTCTGTTGGGCGAGCCTCTTCATCAGAAGAGAGAATTCATCGTCAGGTGATGAGTATTTTTCATTGAACCTGTTGACAATCAGTGTTGCCTCTTCGTCGTTATAGGTTCCTGTTCTGAAAAACCCCAATATCTCACCAGTAGCATCAAACATATTCAATGCTTCTCTTACATCGTTAATATCCGCTATTATGGTGCCTCTGTCAAGTGCTGTTGTACCAAATTCAACTGTCCCGCTGAGTATAAAATTGTGCATTGTAAGTTCTCCGTACATGCTTGATCCTACCAGTGTGAATTCGTCACCCGGAATGATACCAAGTTTGTCTGCAAATTCGCTGCTGAGGAGAGCCTCATTGCTGTTCCGGGGCAGGCCGCCACTCTTAAGTGATGATGGGATATTCATACGTTCTGCCTCAGTGTTGCCTCCTGAAAGCATATCAATTCCGATACCCAGCGCCGGTCCCTGTGCCCTTGTTTCACCTCTGCTGTCGGGCACATCAATAAGTCCTCCGAAGTAAATGCGTTCTGCAAACTCCATCTCTGGTATCTCTGATGAGATGAGATCTGTGAGAGTATCAGTTCCGAGGATTGCGAGGTCGTTAGGTGACTGGCCGGCATACTCAGAGTAAGCCCTGGTCATTATTTTTACATGACCAGATGCAAATCGGGCATTAAATTCAATGCTGTTACCTATCACACCGGTCATCCATGCATGAAAGACCACAGTAAGCATCACACCGGTTGCCGTTACTATAAAGGGTATCAGGCTGCGGTTTCTGTCTCTTATGAGACCTTTGAAAAGAAATCTGATCATTGCATCCTCCCTCTTAAAGCTTCTGTGGGATTAAGCCTGGCGATCTTTCGCGAGGGCCAGTAGCTGACTATGGTCGTTACCAGCATCACTATCAATACTGTTCCGGCAATAAGGCCGATGCTGTAAACGGGATAAAGCTTCTCAGCCATGGCAAGGCCGTAGTCACTGCTTTTGACAGGTATGGAAATGCCATTCACGGCCTGAAGGGTAAGAAGCGGGATGCCATAAATTGCACCTACCGCCGCTGCCAGTACCGAATTCATTGCTCCCTCAATGGTAAAAAGCTTCACAACCTCTCCCCGGGTCATGCCAAGTGCCACATAGGTTCCTATCTCCTTCTGCCTTCTGAATATTGAGAACACCTGCGTGTCGAACACAGCGAGCATCGCGAGCAAAAGCAGGATACCCCAGATGATCACTCCCATTGAACCCTTGGCCTTAATTATCTGCTCTATATCTGCCAGTAATGTTTTATGGTCCTTGAAAACCCATTCGTCAGTAACTGATACTTCACCTGTCAATTCTCCTGCAATAAGTACAGTTGCCTCTCCCGGGAGCAGCATCATCTCGCGGAGTTTTTCCAGGGGTATCCACACCTGTCCGACGTCTACCGTTGGCACTGTTGTCTCAAAGAGCCCTGCAATCCTTATCTCCGTGGCATCGAATGTGCCATTCCTGTCACGCCAGCGAAGTGTCACATAATCACCTTCACCAAGCCTGGTATTTTCGGCCATGGAACTGCCAATTATAGCTGGTATATCATTATCGGCAGATACAAGCTTTTCTGTCGGAAGGGCCAGTATCTTCTGTTCAGGTGGTATGCCCTTAATAAGGACAGACTGCATCCTTCCGGCAGGAAAGATAGTCCCCTGTGCAATGAGAACCGGAACAATGGAGGTGTCACTTGCAATGGCCGCCAGCCCTTCCGGAATGGCACCATGGCTATCAGATAACGTAAAAGGATCATATGGATCATAGCTGGCGTGCCAGTATTGACCGCCGCCTATTTCCCATTTGATCATGTCATGTCTTGCCTGGCGGTCCCATCCTTGAAGGAGGCCTTTGGTCCATATTATTATTACAAAGGAGAATGAGAGAACAATAACATTGAGCCATGTTCTTAATCCTGCTCCCAGGAGGTTTCTGAATGCCAGATTGAATGCCATCATGGTTCCTTCCTCCGGTCAGTTTTTGTCAATAATCTCATCCCTGGCTACTTTCCCGTCAAAAAGAAAAATCTTCCTCCTGACATAGCTTATTACCTTCTCATCATGAGTCGCAAAGAGGAATGTAGTCTGCAGCTCACGGTTCAGCTTCTCCATCGTCTGCAGGATGTTGTGAGAGTTTGCTGCGTCAAGATTTGCCGTTGGCTCATCAGCAAGAACCACGGCTGGTCTCTTCACCATGGCACGGGCAATAGCAACACGCTGACTCTCGCCTCCCGAGAGCTGGGCCGGACGAGATTTGATCTTGTCAGTCAGACCGACCCATTCGAGAGCATCAAGAACCATCTGTCTGCGCTTTGCGGTCTCTATCCCCTGTAGCAGGAGAGGAAACTCAACATTCTCGAAAACGGTGTGCACCTGAAAGAGATTATAGCTCTGGAAAATAAAGCCCAGCTTTGACTTTCGCAGAGCCGCAGAAGATGCAGGAGTGAGATTAGCGACAGACTGCCCGAGAATGAGAGCACTACCCTCTGAAGGCACATCAAGTGTCCCGATAATATTAAGCAGTGTTGTCTTACCTGACCCGCTGGGCCCTATTATGCCGGTAAACTCACCCTTTCCGAAGGTGAGATCAATACCGTTCAGAGCCGTAAACTTCCCGCTGCCCATAGGAAAGTGTTTTTTAAGACCCTCAATTCTTATTATCGTTTCATTATCCATCTGATTGATTAATTAATTTCTTAGATATCGAGCACCACCATGATCTGAAATCCTTTTCCGGCAAAGGTACTGTTGTCATCATTACCTATAAAATTGGAAAGTTTATCAGGATTCCAGAATGTCATTAAATATAGACTTATATAATCATATTTCAGCTGGAGGTTCAGAAAGCTGTACCACTCCTCCGTATCCCAGTTATAATATAACAGACCTGAAATATTATGAGAAAGGAACAGAGGGTAGCTGAGAGACAGCGTAGAAAAATTGCGGGTGATCTTCGCCAGTTCTTCTTCACTGTTGTTGGAATAGTGAAAGTATTCAGTGCTGGCATTGAGTCCCTTACCCAAAGGAAATGTATAATCAATACCCAGGCTGTAATAAGTCTCCCACCTTGTGAGAAGCAGGTTATCCTCATCGTTAAGTTTCCCGGAATATTCAAACCAGATTCCTGGTCCTATATCCCATTTACCGTCAAGTGCAAACATCTGTTCGCTAAAACGCGTATCAGTGACCAGAGGATTACCGGCATATAATTCAGAATAATCAGCATCGCGGTGGTGATAGCTGAATGCTACCTCGCCCATCGGTACTGGCAATTGGATTCTTCCGCCATACTCCGGAATATCATAGACAGAGGGAACTACTTCCCAACCCTTGGTCTCCTTGTTACCATAAAGAGTCCATAGCCAGACGTTTGCATTATTATTGAAATAATATCGCCCAAGAAGGGCATAAACGCCGTTTGTAAGCTGAAGTGGATCCCTGAAGTCGATATTGTCAAACCACATCAGCGGTCGGAGGATGTTTGAAGAGCCGAAGTTGATTTTCTGTAATCCTGCCCTTATCTCAAGATTTGAAGTCGAATATCTCATCCAGAGACGATAAGGTTTGAGATCATAAGTTGCAGTATCCAGTTCAGCGCCGGTGAATACCAGATTACCGTATGTGTTAAGCGATAATTCTGCATCTATTTTGCTGTTCCTGCCTGTTTTCCATGACGGACTGAGGGTAGGAATATATCTTATGCCTGCCTGGCTGTATAACTGATCAGTATAGTTTGATCCGACCCAGGTACTTACCTGGTTATCAAATCCGAGAGATACACTTTGACCACTCGCTGCCTGTGGGAGGCAGATGATCAATGCCAAACAATAGTATGAAAGCCTGTGTCTCACCGCCTGTGTCTCTCTCCACTTTTGCTTACGAATCTTTTTATGATTGCATACAGGCTGTACCTGTCAAGTGCTCTACCCATGCTCTTACCCATCAGGATGAATTCTGAAACATCCTCTTCAGAAAAAACGAGCCCCTTCTTCTTTAGCTCGATGAAACGTGACAGGTCCTTGCGCATTGAGATCCAGAAGAGACAGTTTATCAGGAGCATAAACAGGGCATAACGCCAGTCATCAAACCAGTACCACAACCAGAAGATGAGTATAACATACCCTCCCCATCTTATCACCAGCACGCTTCCGACAATGAATCCCAGAATGGTGGCAGCAAGGTTTGCAACCAACAGACCAAACCAGTTTATTACGAGAATAATTCCCAGGATTGATGACTCACCACGGCCTCCAACAAACCTGTAATAAACCGGGAAATTATGTCCTGCTACTCCGAATAGTGCAATCAGCAGGAAATAAAGCTCTTCCGGGAATGCAAGTTTAACCAGGAGTGTTGGGATGGCAACTTTCAGCATATCGGCTAAAGAGGTGATGACTCCATATCTTTTGCCCAGCTTTTTTGTCACAAGTGTAGCACTTACCAGGTCTGATTCAAAGGTTTCATCTGAATGAGGTACAGGTTCTGAAAAGGGTTCAATATGACGCTTCCGGGTAGCAAGAAAATATACAATTCGGGCAAAAGAGACAGACCCAATAAGGTAACCTGTTACGCCACAAAGAATTGCAGTCAGCCATTGATGGTCATTCATAAACATCACTGATTCACTCATAATTATGAACTGTTAAAACCCCGTTCGAACCATCTACAGTCACTTTTAATCCATTGCCAATGGCACATGCATTCGAGACAGACACCAGCGCGGGAATACCCATTTCACGTGCAATAATTGAACAGTGAGAGAGCATTCCGCCGGTCTCTGATACAATTGCTCCTGCCTTGACGAGTATTGGTGTCCAGCTGACATCAGAGAAAGGTATCAGTATTATATCACCCTTCTCTACTTTATCAAAGTCGTCAGCTTTTTTTACTACCCTGGTATTGCCGGTAAATGTCCCGGAGGAAGTGCCGACACCGGAGAGATTCTTAACGCTTCCTGTTTGAGGAACAGGAGCATCATCACCATAAATTACAGGAGGAAGCACGATATCCTTTGTCGCCTCCATCTCACTCTTTCGTCTTATGATCAACTCCTGGCAGCGACTTATGTCTGACGGTTCACAATTTACCAGCAATGCATCAATTTCCTCCTTTTTCAGGTAGAAGATATCATCTTCTGCTTTCAGGATACCATGGGTAGTTAATTCTTTAGCAAGCTTCAGGAAGAGTCGCCGGAAGAGACCGTAACCAAAAATATACAAGGAACTTATCTGTTCGCGGTAGAGCTTAAGTCTACCGGCTTTAAGGTACAGTTTATGTAACGAGATACCGGTTCTCAGACCTCTCTTCCTTATGTCATCATATGCAAATAACCCACTCCTTACAGCCGCAGTCTCGGTACGGAGGATCATCCTGTAGACCATCTCAGGGTCTTCTTCCCATTTGGCGAAAGAAAGATCGTTGCCGCTCTCGCTCAGATGACCAAAATTCTTTATAAACTGATCAATATCAGCAGCAATGACTGAGGCTTCCTCAACAGATCTCATGACCTGAAGAGAAGTGCACTGCACCCTTAGCGGTTGAGGAAGGCTCTCGATGGCACCCTTTATCCTCTGCATTGCAGGCATGGGAGTATAGTCATTCAGCAAAGGGAAGTCATGGCTGAAGTCCAGGTTGTCATATTCAACCCCAAGACTGGCAAGCCGTTTCCTTAGAGCCTTATGCCTCATGGTCATAAGTATAGGGGTCACAATATTGAGGTAGGCCGCCTTTCTTCCTTCAGTGAAAAGCATCGAATAGATCTCAGGATATGTGCTCAGAGAGAATGTATCCGTAATCTTTCTCTCAAGCTCCATGTATCTTAATTTCAATGAATTATATTCATCCGGAAATTTTTTCTCAAATCTGATCTTTGTATATAGAAACCTGATTATTCTGAAAGTGTGTCTTACAGTTTTAATTCCCGGAGTGAAGGAGGGCTTTCTATTATCATTGCTTATCATCAATTGCTCAAGGCTGTCTGATGACATGCCGAATTCACTGAAGATCCTTCCAAGGGTGGCAACATTGAAATAGGTCTGATAATAAAATGGTTTTGCAAGCTCATCAGGTTTAATATCAAGAGGGCCGGTGATCTCTGAAAGGAGTCTGATCCAAGTGCCGTTGACCAAAGGGATATTCACCGACCAGACCAGTGGTTTTACCTGGCCGGGGAGCATCTCTTTTGCCATCTTGTTTGAATAAATATGAAGCTCTTTTCTGCCAGTTATCTGCCTGAGTTGAAGGTAATATAGTTGTTTGCCATCCCAGGCCCATTCAATGTCAATGTGTTGACCATAGTATTTTCTTAACCTGGAGGTGTCTTTCGCCACCTGCTCTATCACGTTATGGTATGGCAGGTCAGGGTTCCCTTCAACAACTCCGTTCTTTCTTATCCTCCAGCGCATCGGAGTGACACCCTTCTGAACAAGCTCCTCTCCATAGCCTTCAAGTGCTTCAATAACTATTTCGTTCTGGTTTGTGACCGGATTCCGGCTGAAACTGACTCCTGCCAGCCTTGACTCAATCATCTCCTGTATAATAACACCACAGCTTATTGCAGATATCCCTGTCCTTCTGAGATATTCATTGTCGTTCAGATGCGACGCCGAGTCCCATACAGTCCTAACAGCTTCGAGTATCTTCCCGGTGCCCCTTACATTCATTACCGTCTGAAACTGACCGGCAAAACTGAACTCCTTTGAATCCTCTGCCGTGGTCGAGGAGCGAACAGCCCAGAGTTTATCAGGCAGGTTAATGACTTCCTTTCGAAGCTCATCAAGCACCGCAACTCCTTCCTGAAGATACCTTTCATGTGCCCTTATTGTCACAAAGAAGGTAAGTGGAATATTAAAACCGTATCTGTGAAGAAAAATCAGGGAATTGGCCTTATTCCCTGTCTCGTCTGACCTGAGCCCTGCCTTTAACCGCTTTATCAATTGCTGTTTCTTCATTATACTGATAATGGGTTTTTCATTCCTGAATGCTGAAGCTGGCTTTATATGTAAATCAGAGGCGGAAGGTGTTAATCATTAGTAATTCAAAAATAGTAATTGTTTTGTGACTTATTGTACCTGTGACAGTTTCTTAATCATTCCTCCAAAGACTATGGCATGGAACGGAAGAATTGAGTACCAGTAGATTCGTCCCCATAAACCAAGCGGCCTGAATGTTGCAGTCTGGAACAGTGTTTTGTCTTCGATCCTGAATTCGAGCCATGCTTCTCCGGGGAGTTTCATCTCGGCATAAAGCAGCAGCCTCTTCTCTTTCCTGTCAGCATAAATCACCCTCCAGAAATCGAGTGCATCTCCCGGAGAGATGTCACTGCTGTTTTTCCTTCCCCTGCGAAGTCCGACACCTCCTGACAGTTTATCGAGAAAGCCACGCAACCCCCATAACCAGTTGGCATGATACCATCCTGTCTTGCCGCCAATAGCCCATATCTTATTTATTACAGCCTCCTCATCACTGATTACGGCGTTTCTTTTATCGAACAGACAACCATAAACCGGAACCCTGATGAGGTCGGAGATTCCCCTCTCAAGAAGAGGACCTGAGAGTGCATCGGTCCAGCTTGAGATTACTTCCTGCTGTTCAATCCTGTCAAATGCCATCCGGATTGAATCTTCAAAACCTATCAGGTTGATGCCAAGCTTTTTATGCAGATCATTCTCACGGCATATCACCTCTACCTTCATGCTGTCAACAAGGTTAACCGCAAGCTTATAAGAAGTTGAGGTAACAAAATAGAGCCAGTATGACGACAACTTTGGGGTCATTACAGGCACTACAAAGATATGGCGCTTGAGTTTTCTGACACCTGCGAACCTTAGAAGCATCTCCTTGTATGTAAGGATATCAGGGCCGCCTATGTCGAAGCTCATTCCAAAGGTATCTTCCCTTAGCAGCACCCCGTTCAGGTATTCAGTTACATTCTGTACTGCGATTGGTTGAGACCTGGTATTGAGCCACCTTGGTGTTATCATTACAGGCAGCTTCTCCACCAGATCACGTATTATCTCAAACGAAGCACTGCCTGAGCCAAGAATTATTCCTGCCCTGAGTACTGTCAGACTGTAATTTCCCGTTGACAGGACATCTTCGACGGTTTTCCGGGAAGAGAGATGCCTTGAAAGAGTGTCATTGTTTACAATTCCACTGAGATAAATTACCTGCCTGACGGCTGTTTCATTCATTCTGTCCCTGAAATTGAGCGCGGAGGTCCGCTCCATAGACTCAAAGTCACCTGTCGATGCTGACATTGAATGAATAAGATAATATGCTGCATCTATATTGTTTGGAATACCAACCAGTGAGGCTTTATCCAGAAAATTCACCTCGATGACTTTAAGATTGCCGGAGGCGAACCTGGTAACATCAAACCTCTTTCGGTCCCTGACACAACAAACAACCTCATGCCCTTCGGCCAGGAGTACCGGAAGAAGCCTCTTTGCAATATAGCCGGTCGCACCGGTAAGCAGTATTTTCATAAGTAACTTCTATACGTTAAAAAAGCATGATAATCTGCACTGCAAATGATGCAGGAAAAATCACCAGGAAAATTTTCCCCCCAAATTCGGTTCTGGCAGTTCTTAATATCGTTAACATAACAACATCAAAGATAAGAAGAAAGCTACCGGCAATTTTATCAGGGTTGATTTATCAACAATAAATTAACCAACAAGGCGCAGGTGTTAAAATTAATTAAATTGCCACTTTAAATTTAAAATATTAAAAAAGTTAAGCCGATTTATACCAAATCATTCATTTATGCCGGAAAAATTTTCACTTGATAAGGGAAAGATTAAGATACTTTTGCTGGAAGGTATTCATAAAAGTGCCGTAGAGTGCTTTCGTTCAAGCGGTTATACAAATATTGAATCATTGCAAGGTGCCCTTGATGACAGTTCTTTGAAAACCAGAATAAGGGATGTGAATATTGTTGGCATAAGATCTCGCACTGAAATCACATGTGAGGTTCTGAATGAGGCCGCGAAGCTGTTTGCTATAGGATGTTTTAGTATTGGTACAAACCAGGTCGATGGTCAGGCTGCAAGATTAAGAGGTATCCCCGTTTTTAATGCGCCTTATTCGAATACCAGGTCTGTAGCTGAGATGGTTATTGCTGAAAGCATTTTGCTCATGCGCAGCCTTCCTGAGAAAAATGCTGCTGCCCATAAAGGGAAATGGCTTAAATCTGCAAATAACGCGTTTGAGATAAGAGGTAAAAACCTGGGTATAGTAGGCTATGGACACATTGGATCGCAGGTTTCAATATTGGCAGAATCATTGGGAATGAATGTTTACTACTATGACATTGTTAAAAAACTCAACCTGGGCAATGCTGTTGCCTGCTCTACGCTTGAAGAATTATTGGGCAAGGCACATGTGGTGACACTTCATGTACCTGATTCGCCTCTGACACGGAATATGATCAGCAGTAATGAGTTTGCAATGATGTGCAAAGGCTCATGTATTATCAATGCGTCAAGAGGATCGGTGGTTGATGTCCCTGCACTTGTCACAGCTCTGGAAGAAGGACATATTATGGGAGCAGCACTTGATGTGTTTCCTGATGAACCTTCAGGTAACGGCGAACTGTTTGTATCTGACCTTCAGAGATTTGACAATGTCATACTGTCACCGCATATTGGAGGCAGCACGGTGGAAGCCCAGGAAAAAATCGGAAGGGAAGTTGCCGAGAAGCTGATAAGGTACAGTGATACAGGTGCTACGATAGGAGCTACCAATTTTGTACAGATAGCACTTCATCCAAACTGCAATGCACAACGGTTTCTGCATATTCATAGAAATGAACCCGGAGTTTTGAAAGAAATTAACTACGTGTTCACATCAAAGGGGATTAATATTGCGGCAGAGTACCTGCAAACCGACGCAGAAGTGGGGTATGTCATTATTGATACAGAGAGCCAGCTTGACAACAGCATCCTGAAAGAGCTAAAATCGATCGAAGGAACAATCAGGGTAAGAATGTTGTACTGAGGTTAGCTATGTGTTTTTACAGATGCGAATGTTCTTTCTATTCCTTTGTAATATTTCACCGCCGGGTATCCGAAAATGACAAAAAGACCTTCACGGCTCCTGTATTTAATGCCATATTTCTGTCTCAGTTTTTCGGCCTTTTTACTGCTCTGGATCAGGGGATGGATCGCCCCAAGCATGCAGGTTCCGAGACCGAGCGACTCACCGGCGATCATAGCGTATGTTGCTGCAACAATCGGATCAGCCGGGTCACAGTAGGGCGACCCATAAAAATAAATGGCAAGCGGAGCATCATAGGTAACAACATTCTCACCCTCCTTCATCCTGGCGATATAGACGTCAAAGCAAGGTTTCACAAATCCCCTGAAGAGCTCATCATTCGCTTTACCCCAGAATGGTCTCATAAGTGTCAGGAACCATCCTGACACAAACCATCGCATGCCTTCAAGATATCTGCAGAAGTCCTCAGCGAAGGCCCTGTTCCTTGCCTTACTGCCGAAGACCACTACGTTGACATCCGATGGAGGCAGACCCATTGGAGCTGTTCTTGCTGCGTCAAGAATCAACTCTACCTTTTCGGCCTCAACTTCTTTGTCGGTAAATTCCCTGATGCTTCTCCTTCTCTGCAGAAGTGACAGTAGCTGTTCATAACCCGCTGCACTTTCTTTTGGTGGCAGATCAAAAAGGTCGTCAGGTGATAGTGTCCTGCCGTTAATGCTTATTGCCCCCTCCGGGCAGATGGCCATACAATGCCCGCAGGCGATGCAACCGAAAACGGGATTCTTGCCTGCCCTTGCCTTGCCATTCTCCAGTACTATGCTGAAATCCTTGCAGACAGAGACACATAACCCGCATCCGGTGCATTTCTCTTCATCTATGCTTATGACGCCACACTCGCTGGTTCTTGATGTAGGGATTGCCATATCACTTTATTATAATAATGAAAGGTAGGTATTTTCTGATTTTGTAGGGTATGGGATACTTCTTAAACGGCCCAGACTGTTCAGAGGAGAAACGGTATGAACCTTTTTGTGCGGCGCATATATTCAACATAAGTATCACCGAACCATACCTTGCATTCCTTCTCATCGGCTAATGCAGTTAGAAAAAGAAGTATTGATGAGGCAAGGGCAATGATGATGCCCGGTAATACAGGTTTCTTAAGCCAGATAGCCCAGGTCAGGAAAAGAAGCGAAGAATACATCGGATGCCTGATGTACCTGAAGATGCCTGTGGTGACCAGCTCAGATGTCTTCTCAAACTGATAAAGAGAGGGGTCTTCCCTTTGTGTCAAAGGGT
>JALOMO010000059.1 GCA_025455395.1 Bacteroidales bacterium | reverse complement strand
GTTGACGTTGACTGGAAGAACCTGGGATATCCGAGTCCGCAGATGCTTAATACTCTGGTCAGGCAATTAATTGAGGTGGCTGGCGTCAGCGGTAAGGATATTATTATCACGGATCCCTCCCGCTTCATCGGCTGGCAGATATATGATAAGATACGGTCCAATAAATCGCCTGAGTACAAGGATGTGATTTTCGAGGAGAAATCTGCAAGGAACCTTCCGGGTTATCAGACCGCAGAGCCGGATAGTACTTCACTGATATGGTTTACTATGCCTGATGGCAGCCGGCATAAAATGTGTTTTCCCAGGTCATTTACAGAAGCGGATTATATCATAAACTCCACATTGGTAAGGCCTCACAGGGTATTCGGGATAACCTCTGTAGCTAAAAACCACTTTGGAGCAGTATGGGATTTTGATTCGGCTGCTTTTAAGCCTAACACGCTACATGCTTTTGCACTGTGGGATTATCCGACACCAAACAAATTGAGGGAACCACATTCAGCCCCTGTGTTAATGGGGCACAAGGTGACCTATGGGAAGACACTGATCTATATTGCTGACGGTCTGTATACCTCTATTAACCAGGGAGGCCCGTTGAAGAAAATGTCACTCTTTAATGATGACTGGTTCTCAAGTGTTTTGATGTCACTGGATCCGGTTGCCCTTGAATCAGTGGTTTATGACTTTATTTCGTCGGAGCCCAACCTTGTGGCAAAAAATCCCAGTTTTAACGGTAACCAGGATAACCAGTTCATGGAGTGTGCAATGGCAGGCAATCCACCCTCCGGCACTCTATACGATCCCGAAGATGATGGGATACGCCTGAAAAGCCTTGGAGTACATGAACACTGGAATAATGCCCTGGACAGGAAATACTCCCGCAATCTGGGCAAGAAAAAAGGGATTGAACTGGTGGCAATTAAATAATATAAACATTATATAGATACCTGTAAAAATGGCCTTCATAAAAGAAAAGTTTAGAATTCAGATCCTGTTTACAGTATTATTTTTCCTGACAATTAATGCTTTTGGCAAAGAATACCAGGAGATTGAGTTAAAATCAGGATGGAAAGTGAAGATGATTGATCCGGTTGCTTCGTTGTCAGAGGAATTTTTATCTGAATCAAAGAACACTGCCGGCGACGGCTGGATATCAGCAAACACCATGCCCGCAATGATCTCAGATATTTTACTGCAGAATGGCATAATTGAAAACATCTGGCTTCCGGGGAAAGCAGCTGAATACACGTGGATTGCCGATAAGGACTGGATTTATACCCTGAATTTCAACATTAAGGAGAAATCCAAAGATATCTTCCTGTTATTCAAGGGACTTGACGGTATTGCTGATATATATCTTAACGGAAAATTGATTGCCTCACATTCGGTTATGTACAATCCGTTGAAACTTGAAGTAGCTGACATGTTGTTGGATAACAATAATATCACAGTTCATTTCCACACAGTCTTCACTGATGTAGACGGGAAAAAAGAGGTAATCAAGTTCGTTGACGACGACAAGACAAGACCTGTCAGAAGGCCGGAGCAGAATTATATCAACTACCTCGGCCCTGACCCTTATTATTCGAGGGTGGGGATATTTGACAAGGTTATTTTACAGGTAACCGGCGGGAACTATATGTCAGAGGTGGTAGCTGGTTCTACAATCAGTGATGCGTTGGATAATGGCGAACTGACAATTGATGTCAGGGGGAACACTTTTTCCGGTAAACCGTCCCTTAAAGTATCCCTTTATAACCCTGACGGGAAGCCTGTAGATACCTCAATGAAGAACCTGAACTCTACTGATGGTTCATACAGTGAAACAATAAAATTGAATGTTCCAAACCCTGAATTGTGGTGGCCACGGGGGTATGGCAGCCAGCCCCTTTACAGGGCGGTTATTACTCTTATGGTGAATGGTCGCGTGCATCAGACAGTGGAAAAAACCATCGGATTCAGGAAGGTAACAATGTCAAAGCTTCTCCATTTTGTTGTCAATGGGAAGCCTGTCAGGCTCTGGGGTGGGTGCTGGGTCACACCCGACTGGCAGACCGAGGTATGGAATCAGGCGCGAGTGGAGGAACTATTCAGGATGGCAGAAAATGCAAACTTCAATGCTTTGAGGGTCTGGGGTGTTGTAAACTCTCCGAGGGATGACTTTTATGAACTGGCTGACAGACTTGGCTTCATGATATGGCAGGATTTCACGGCTCTTCCACTTTCTTCAGACCAGAATAGCATAGAGACCTGCAAGACGGAATCTGAAGCTATGATAAAAAGGCTTAAGCACCATCCGTCGGTATTTATCTGGTGCGGGGGAAATGAGAATGCAATGTGGCACAGCCAGGAGTTCAACAACGAACTTGAAGACCGTGGTCCATGGAAAGGTGTTGCCGCCACAGATGAAATAACCAAGATTTGCCAGCGTCTTGATCCCGAAAGATATTTCATGCCTTCAACGCCTTACTATGGTAAAGATCCAAATGATCCCAAAGAAGGGAACACGCATGGATACACCAATCTATGGTTTATTCCTGGATATGATTACCTGAATTTTGCAAGTGAGGACACCCGAATTGCGGCCCCTGTTCTTTCAAGCCTGAAGAAATTTATGGCACCTGGGGATATCTGGCCTGATGGATATTCCCCATTATATACTTATGGAAGCATATATCCCTGGCCGGAGACATGGCTTAAATACACTACAAGCACAAGCTGGAAGAAGACCGGACCGGTTGAGCAATTCTATGATGGGTCGGATGCTGCTTCCCTTGTCTATCGCATCGGAATGGCGGAGGACGTGTATTACAGGGATGTTATTGAAAGACAGCGCCGCGGACGGAGCGCAACAGATCCTGGTAATGAGCGGTTTTGCGGTGGGTACCTGGTATGGAAATTCAATGATTCATGGCCCCAGATATACAGTGCAAAGGTTGATTATTTCCTTGAGCCGCTACACGCATATTATACTTTAAAACGGGCTTACCAGCCGGTTATGTTGTCTTTTGACCTTGATACCTACTATTATCTCTGGGCTGTCAATGATTCGCCTCATGAGGTTTCGGGTACGGTAAAAATAAGCCTGTTCCATCTTGACCGTAATGAGACCAGAAGAGAGATTACAAGGGAGGTAACCATTCCGCCAGGAGAGTCAAAGGTGGTCGTCAGACTTGACGAGGCCGGTATCGTGACCTTTAGGAGAGAACATATCCTTGATGCAACCCTGACTGACGGTGATGGTAATATTATTGCCAGAACAAATGCTTATGGCAATATTGAACGCAATATCGTCTTCCCTGATGCCCGGCTCTCAGTGGAAGTGAATGGAGACACCCTGATCATAACTTCGGATAAGTTTGCGAGGGCCGTTACCCTGACAGGGAATGATAACGGAGACGAATCGGGATGGTTTTTTGAAGATAATTATTTCGACCTGATGCCGGGCGAGATAAAAACTGTCAGGATCCTGGGTAAAAATAAGAAGGGTTTAATTACTGTTAAACCATGGTACTCTCAACATGAAACGACAATCTCTTATAACAGATAGATGGAATATGAATTGGAATAATAACTTTTCTCTGACTTTTTTTCTGGTTTTATCATTGACTTTTTCCTCTTCTGTATTGTCAGGCCAGGGAAAAAATACTCCCTGGAAGTATCTGTTTGACGGTAAGGATCTGCGTCATTTTGACATAACAGGAGACACGGCCAAAGCATGGGTTGAAAACGGAGAAATTATATGTCATATGGTCAGCAACACTGATCAGCATACTTTCGTCAGGACAAAGAAGAAGTATGGCGATTTCATCCTTGAGGCTGAGTGTAAGGATGAAGGTGAGTTTCATACAGGGATTCTGTTCAGGTGCATTGAAGCTCCCGATACTGCCACTGTAAGCATTTATGGCTATCAGATGAAGATTGATCCCACATCAAGGAAATGGACAGGGGGCGTATTTGATGACTACGGCAAGACCTGGAAGTGGATGTATGATCTGTCTGAAAATCCGGAAGCAAGGGAAGCCTTTAAAATGAATGAGTGGAATCATTTCCGTATTGAAGCCATCGGACCATCAATCAAAGTGTGGGTCAACGGTATTGCTGCAACAAATATGATCAACTCAAAATACACCAATGGATATATTGCCCTAAAGATTCATAGTTTGGGTGATTTCCCGGAAAAGGAAAAGATTCTTGTTCACTGGAGAAATATTCGAATAGTAACAAAAGATCCGGCAAAATACGCAACCGAATCAGATGCTCAGCTAAAGACGGTTGAGTTCAATACTGTTTCAAAAAGACCCTGATCCTTTACAAGGTCTCTCCTCATTCTTTCAGCAATGAGCGTCCCGGCACTCTTTGATCCTCTTACTTACAATGCCGTGAGCACAATGTTGGAGTATACAGGCCCCCGGGTGCAGTGTGCTCCGAAATGAGGCGAAGTACCCAGGTGAAGAAAACCGAAATGATCAATTGGGTCCTCTGTTATGCCGGGGAATACCAAAGGTTCAAGATTATCAATTGAGATTGTAACAACACCTTTTTGCCAGACAATTTTGAAATGATATGTATGATTGGGATCAAAATCGGCATCCGGGACCGGTTCCCAATGTCTTACCCGTCCAAGCCCCATAGCATGATATTCAACCTTAAACTGTTTCTCAGATGTCCCGATTCTTAATTCAATGCCATCTGTGCCAGGCAGATTGGCTCCTTCGAGATTATTGAATAATTTCCCCCATAATCCTACAAAATTTTGTTTTTCTGTGGTAACCTGGTTTGGCGGGTCGAAGTTTCTTACATCAAATTCGAGCATCCCGTCGGGCCCGAAGGAGGGAAGCAACCAGACAATCATTGCGCTGTCTTCATTTGCGGCCCAACCACCCTCGGGCATGAATTCGCCTCCTTTTATTAACCCGCTTGTCTTTAAATTAAGAGGATCCTTTAAGACGACATAGGGTGTTTCTCGTTCCTGCCCGACTGAAAACAAAGAAAATGAGGATAGGATTAACAGTAATAATATTTTCACCATGGGGGAGAGGGTGTGTGGGCGATTGCTTATAGTTCTCATGTCAATTTGGTTTGATTGTTTCAGGTACAAATTTGTAAGTGATTTAAAATTTATATTGAAGGCGCAAAGTGAACAGATTATCATTAAGATCAGAAGTGTATCCGGAAACCATTGTTGACTCGTTGGTTATCAGCTCATACCATGCAAGCAGTTTCAGGTTGGCATTAAACAAATAATTAAATCCAAACCCAAAGGTTTTGTAGCAGATATCGTTTTTACCACTATTTGGTAATGTGCCGATCTCGTTGCCGGAGGTACGGCTGTTCGGGTCATACCAGTCATATTTGGCAACCAGTTGTAATTTTGTGTGTGGAATCGTATTCAGAAAGAGAAGGTATCCGCCTGTAAAATATCTTGTAGCTGCTTCAGCATCTGGTGCGATGGCTGGATTCCTGTTACTTGAGAGAGTTGCACTCTGTTGACCAAAAAAGTATTCGCCGCGTAATTGTGTTGTACCAAACCTCCATTTTAAGGTGAATTCCCCCTCCATTGCCTTAAAGTTACGCACTGCTTTTGCAAGTGTATCATTAGGTGTAAGAATAAAGCCATCGTCCCAGGAATAATGATTATTTCGTTGGTTGTCAAATCCTCCTGTTTGAATACTTGCCCCAAGACGGTAATTAATAACATCAGACAATGCAGATTGGGTGTAGTATAAATGTACAATCAGATCTTTTCGGTTATCGAAATCACGGGTATAAGGACCTGTGCCATTGAATAATCCTATGTCAAGAACAAAATCATGTAGTGAGGTTGAAGCGGGGGGCATGATTGTAATCATGATCCCCATATCTTTTTCTCCGGGGCAGATAGCCTTCACCACCCTTGAACGCTCTGCAGGTTCAAGTTTTGAAGATGAATATCCAACCTCATACCCTAAAGGGCGATTAAATATTCCGGCGGTAAAAGTAAAAGTATTCAGCCATGGCTCTGTTACAGCAACATACACTTCATCAAGTGTAACTCCCACTTCTGTAGCGTCAATCTGAAATACATAAACAGAATTTTCCGAAGTGAAAGTAGTTTTCAGCCTGCCACGTCGCAATAAAATACGACTGTTTGTATTTTCTGCAAAATTGCCTGCAGAAACGGTTGAGGCCCCTTTTGTTGCTACATATTGAAATTGTGGCTGGATGAAGCCGGTAACTTTTACATTCTGAAGAAATGTTGAAGCAGAAGAATCTTTAATCTTCTTTGCCTTCAGACTGTCAGAAACGGTATTTGTTTGCGAAAAGGATAAGTTTGATATTGTAATTATATGTAACAATATCCATAATCTCCTTAAGAGATAGTTCATTATACTAAAGGTTATTGATTTACAAATTGCATTTGCCAGCCAGATTATTTCAAGTTCGGATGTTTTGGCTGTATAATTTCAGAATATCATAACTTATCTGTCTATTCGATTCGTTTCAGCCTGTACAGCACTGATGCGTGAGGATTAAGAGTATTTGAGAATTCAACTTCAACTATCCCGCTGTCTGCCTGATTCCACAAATCGAAAGCCCGGTATCTTCCTGTGAGGTTGTCCCACATAAAATTGAACGGCACTTCCTGGACAGTTGATTTCAGGTTGAAAAGAGCAAGGTAGAAATCTTCTGTACCCGGTATATCAGCGACCCAGACCCGTGAACTGTCCCTGTCCCATACCATGCGGTTGTTTTCACTTTCCTGGTTCGCCGAGATCACATCTTTATTAAGAAGGTACTTTTCATATTCCGGTGGTGTTGTAACAGGATCACCACCCCACATTAAAGGCGAGCGTATTATGGCCCAGAGTGACATCATAGTCTTTATCTCATCGTCAGATAGCTGTGTCATGTGCTCAGGTTTATTCCCCGATGGGTAGCCTGTAAGGCATAGTTTGCCTATCGGAAGCATGTCTGCGTCAGGCCATGTGCCTCCTCCGATGAATGGCGCCCAGCGGGCAGCCCTGTCAAACATGCTTTCTATATCTTTCCAACGGTCCCAGAAATCCGGAGAGATGCGCCACAGGTTTGCATTTGCTTCCAGGTGAGTGGCATATGAGAGAGGGGCTTCGCCCCATGAAAGACTAAGAACTATCGGACGTCCGCACTGCATTACAGCCTTGTGCATCATCTCAATCTCACCCTTGTGATAAAATGGTTTCATCATATCATCAGCCTTGACATAGTCTACACCCCATTCAGCGTAGAGGTTGAATAATGAATTATAGTACTCCTGCGCCCCGGGTTTGTTTATGTCAACAATATGCATGGTGTTGGTCCATGATCTTGGCAGGTAAGTAATCACATCTCCCGCACTGATGTCAGTACCCATGATCTTAATCTCTTCAGTAACAGCCTGGCGTGGGATGCCCCTGATTATATGTATGCCGAATTTCATTCCCTTTGAGTGAACATAATCAGCCAGCTCCTTAAATCCCTCTCCGTTGGCAGCTGAGGGAAATCTGTTCGGGGATGGAAGTAGTCTTCCATATTTGTCCATGGCCATAACTGGTGAATAAACCGAATCTCCTTCCCATTTCTGGCTAATATCAAATGTTTTCCAGCTTTCCGGGTCCCATCCCTCAGGACCCGGGTTGAACCAGCAGAAGTCTACCACTGCATATTCATATCCCAGCGGCAAATACTTTTCTGCAAGTATGTCAACACATTCCCTGAATTGTTTTTCAGTTATTGCACCATGGTAAGCATCGTAACTGTTCCATCCCATCGGAGGGACAGGAGCCCATGCTGTAAAGGAGTTGTCCTGATCTCCTACTCTCGTTCCGGGTTGGCAGGCTAAATTCAGGATGACTAAAAATGCGCTGAAAAGAACAACTTGTTTCTTCATGGTTTTTCTATTGTTTGATTATTTTGTATTTCAGATTATTGTCTGTAACCAAAATATACTGGCCGTTAGAGATATCTGATACGTCTATCCTGTTCCCCCTGGAAACTTTCACCACTTCACCTGACATGCTTATAATGTAAACAGTACTGTCGGGCCCTATCCCGTCAACAGTAAGAAAATCTCTGACCGGGTTAGGATATACTGGCATAATATTGTCATCAGAGTGACTTTCATTAATCCCAACCGGAGGGCTAAAATCAAAATGATCAGGTCCGGGTTCAAACTCAGCCAGGAGGGTATGGTTCCCTGATATATTACTGAATACAGCATGTTGAATTCTTGTCTGGCTCTCGGCTCCGTCAACAAGCACCCTTTTAATCCTGTATCCTTCATCAGGGATGATATCTACGGTTCTTGTCATTCCGGCAGGAGTGGGAATATTGCCGGTCGGTGATACATTTCCGCCTGGTCCGGCTGTCGCTGTCACATAGTGGATCTCTCCTTCCTGGCTGAAGGTAATATTGTATGTTGTAGAAGGATCTATATCAAAAAAGTCATTAAAATTTGCCTGGGTAACAAGTCTATTTCCCAGCACAAGGTTGACGAACGAAATATCATGTATCGTTGCTTTTACCCCGTTATATTCAAATCCCCTGATCGGATTTTTATAAAGGTTTCCGTTGCTGCCTGTGAAGGGTTTCTCGAAAATGATGTTCTTAAAGACGAAATGGTGTATCTCTCCGGGGTCAGCAGGATCAAACGGGTCATTAGGATCATGTTGCAGCGTGAGATGTGACAGGACTATCTGGTTGTCTTCACAGTAGCTGTTAGCAACAGTGTCAGATGAGATATTTGCTCCCTGTTGAAGCACTGACCCTATGACCCCGATATTACGCTTGTTAATATCCACCCACTCGGAGTTGATAAAGCAAATACCTTTATATGTGGTAAACCCTGTTCCCAGGTCATTCCATCCCAGCTGGCCGAAGGCCCCGTTTCGCATAGGCCATATGACACTGTTTTTGAAATTATGCTGATCACGGGCATAATCATAATCATCACAGGTCTTTATAAATACCTGTTCCACGGTTGAACCTCCCGAGGGTCTTATTCCGTCATGGTTAGATGCCCAACCTATTATTTTAATATTCCTGACAGTAGTATTCAGGGAGGAGGGGATTGTATGATGTGTAGGATTATGGACAATAAAGCCATCGAACCTGGCATCATTACTTCCCATGAAGTTCATAAAGGCATCTTTGACTCCGTTATCGTCAACTATCTCATGCCAGTACATATCCATACCTGTAATAATACCCCTGCCATAGACCCATACCCCATCATATCCTTCGCCATGTACAGCACCTCTTATGAATGCTCCTCCGGAAATGTATACTCTCTGATTGTTTCTGGTCAGACGTAGTACACCGTCGCTGTATCTCTGTTTCAGGTTATAGTCACCAGCATCAAAAAAGATAATATCAGCATTTGATAAATTTGCAGTATTGGAATAGACTACCACCCCTGGTGCAGTTTTCAGCGGGGCGTTTGTTTCGGGCTTGTCTGCAAAGATCATCATCGCGTTATCGACGTCATATCCACCGGCGCCGTTATCATCCCTGTTGTCATCTGACTCAAAGCGTACACTTATGTAGAGTGGCATCCCGTCATTTCTGTGTATGAGCTTGAATTTAACTGTTCTGCCGTCAAAGAAATATGGGTTAATGCCATAGGTCTTCGGTTGTATATCAACCCTTCGTGCAGTGGTTCCATATATCTTTGTAACCTCTACATCAACGGTGCCTGTAAAAGCAAATGTGGCAAATGACAGTGACCGGTCCTCTAGCAATCCTGTTACTCCGTCTCCGTCAGGCCCCTGCTTCAGGTTGGGTTCTGAATAGTGCGTATGAATGTTGTAAGTAGTTCCTGTTTGTTTAACCTTGACAGAATATTTGTCTGAGGCTGGAATTGTACCTGGCCAACTGTAATTAATTACCTGTGAGTGCAGAATAGACGGCAAAATTATTAGCATTATAAATACTGCACTCTTCATTCTTTTGTTGATTATTTTCAGAATTTCACTATGTAATAATAGGCAACCGTCTGATATTTTGCTAGCAGAATTGTACAGATTGCTTGTCTGATAATTCATAGACATTTAAAATCTCCTGCCATAACAGTCATAAGAACAGTCATATAATGTTGTCAGGCAGTATAAAATGTAATGAAGTACACTAGAGCAAAAGAAGCGGACAATTTTGCTAAAGGCTTTTTGACAGTTATCCTATCTTGACCTTGTGTTAAACCCTAACCATATTTTAAAATGACCCGGCGTTTTCTTCCCAGTACTGTCATGCTGATAATACTGATTGCCTGTTCTTGTCATACAGGCAGTGATGTACAACAGGGCCCGGGATCAGAAAGCACAATGACAGATCCTTTTAGCAGGCCAATGATGGGTTGGAACAGTTTCGATGCTTTTGATTCACGGATTAATGAGCAGGAGTTCCGCGAGATAGTTGATTATATGGCAGACAGTCTGCTGGAGTATGGCTGGGAATATGCGGTCATTGATTATATCTGGTGGCATCCATCGCCCGGAGACTGGTCTAATCCGGATAAGCGCTTTGGTCACCCCAACATCAGGTATGCTCCTGACGGCAAACCGCTTGACCCGACCACCATTGATGAATTTGGCCGCCTACTGCCTGCCGTTGAGCGATTTCCGTCATCTGCCGGGGGCAAGGGTTTCAGACCAATTGCCGACTATGTTCACAGCAAGGGGTTGAAGTTCGGAATTCATGTTATGAGAGGTATTCACAGGTATGCCTGGTATTATGATCTTCCAATTAAAGGCACAAGCTATAAAGCCGGAGAAATATCTGAAATAACGGATACCTGTAACTGGTGCAATCATATGTTCGGAGTAGACTCCTCCAAAGCGGGAGCACAGGAATACTATAATTCCCTGTTTGAGCTGTATGCTTCGTGGGGTGTCGATTTTGTGAAGGTTGATGACATGATGTACCCCAGATATCATCAGGGTGAGATAGAAATGATTAGAAAGGCTATCGATGCCTGTGGAAGGCCAATAGTGCTCAGTCTCTCATGCGGCGATGCACCGCTGGACAAGGCACAGCATCTCACTGAAAATGCCAATATGTGGCGGGTCTCAGCAGATTTCTGGGATAATTGGGGAGACCTGAGGCGTAATTTTGACCTGCTGGCGGAATGGGCACAGTATATTGCTCCCGGAGCCTATCCTGATGCCGATATGCTCCCGGTAGGACTAATCTCTCTTGACGGACGGCCTCATGGACCTGAACGATATTCAAAACTGACTCTTCCCGAGCATTATACCCTTTTCACTTTGTGGATGATATCAAAGTCTCCTTTGATGCTTGGTGCTGACCTCAGACATCTGCCGGCTAATGTTTTCTCAATGATCTCGAATCCTGAGGTTATAGCAGTTAACCAGGGCAGTATAAATAACCGGGAGGTTTATCGTGATGAGAGATCTGTTGTCTGGCAGTCTGAAGACCCGGAATCAGGTGCGGTTTATCTTGCCCTGTTCAATATTTCAGAAGAAACGTGTGACGTGAGAGCCAACCTAAGGGAACTTGGTTTCAGGGGGAGATATAGTGTCAGGGATCTCTGGCTACGGTCCGAAATTGATGAAGTGAAAAATGAGATTGTAATCAATCTTGAACCTCATGGAGCCGGATTATATAAACTTGTAAAGAAATGATCATATACAATATAATATATAGTCAATATAATTTTAGAACCTAACCTCATTATAAGAAATGTTATGCAAAAGCTAGGACTCTTTCTGATCTTATTAATGATTGGTTCTCATACTGTTTTTGGTCAGACCAGGACAGTGAGAGGGACCATTCGTGACTCGAAAGGTGAGCCTCTTGCAGGAGTTACTGTCATTATTCCCGGGACAACCCACGGCACAATGACAGATGCAAATGGTGTATTCTCCATAGAGGCACAAAATACCGATTCCCTGAGGGTTTCATTTATTGGATTCAGGTCACAGGGAATTGCAATTGGGGCACAGTCTGTTATTGAAATTACAATGACAGAAGATGTTGTTACTCTTGAAGACATTGTTGTTGTTGGCTACGGAACCCAAAAGAAGCAGACTGTTGTTGGTGCTGTGACACAGACTACCAACCAGGAGATTGTCAGGGCAGCAAAGGGGGCCAACGTCACTGACGGTCTGTCAGGCCTGATGCCCGGAGTTATTATCCTTCAGAAATCCGGAGCACGTGGAGGGGCAAGAATTGGAACGACAAGTGATGTATCCGAGATAATAATCAGGGGCAAATCGACATGGAACAGTTCAGCTCCTCTTGTTCTTGTTGACGGGGTTGAGAGAGATATGAACAGCATTGATCCTCAGGAGATAGAATCACTGACAGTCCTCAAGGATGCTTCTGCAACAGCAGTATTCGGTGTGAGGGGTGCAAACGGTGTTATTCTTGTCATCACGAAAAGAGGAAGCGAAAGCAAACCAAAGCTTAGCTTTGATCTCGGCACCACTGCGGAGTCGATATCAAGGATGCCAAGCACGCTTGGCTCATATGAAGCACTCTCACTCAGGAACTACGCAATACTTCAGACAGGGCCGGTCTCTCCGGACGCCTGGGGCTATTTTGTTCCTGATCCTATTCTGGAGTACTACCGTACACAACAATATCCGGATATTTATATGGATATAGACTGGACGGATTTAATGACAAAGGAGGTTGCGTGGTCAAGCAGGTATAACATGAACATCAAGGGAGGAACGAAGTTTGTCAAGTACTTCGCCTCTCTCGGTTATTTGAACCAGGGTGACCTTCTGAATACGGCTGACGTGGGCACGGGATATAATCCGGAGTTCAGATATGACAGGTTCAATTTCAGAACCAACCTTGACTTTGACGTCACCAAAACCACCAGGTTCTCCGTTAACCTGCAGGGTATATACTCTGACCAGCAGGAACCTGGAGGAGGCGACATCGAACAACAGGGACTTTACAGAGGGCTGTTCAAAAAGCCACATGACCAGCCTTACCCATTATATGATGACGGAACATTTGGCGATTCGGGCGGACAGTATGAACGATTCGGTGCCAATCCCTATGCATTTCTGAACATGTCAGGGCTGGACAGGCAGACGAGAACAGAGGTGAATCTTGATTTTTCACTGACACAGGATCTCGAGAGGCTTCTAAAAGGTCTTAAATTCAGTGCCAGGCTTTCAAATGACAGCAGATCACTTACCAATGGCCCAAATATTACTGAAGAGGGCTATACGAGTAAATATGTTGATCCGGATATCCTCACGGCCAACCCGCAGACTGCAGCTGATTCAGCGCTTTATATCTTTTATACCACACCTGATGAAGGTGCCAAGCACGGTTACTACTATGTTGATAAACCTTACTCGATGGGTACTGAGTCAGGTGCTGCATCATCAATTTACAGGCATACCTATTTCAGCAGTGCGTTGAATTATTCAAACTACTTCGGCATACATTCTGTCACGGGTCTTGCCCTGGTGAATGTGGATGAAGCTGCTACGGGGTCTAATTTCCCAACCCGCAGGATTGAGTATGTTGGCCGCGCAACATATGGGTATGACGGGAGATATCTTCTCGAAGTGAACGGTTCACGTACCGGAACCAACAAGTTTGGACCTGAGCGACGCTATGACAACTTCTATTCGGCTGCAGCAGGTTGGGTATTATCGAATGAGAATTTTATGAAGAACAACCTTAAGTTCATTAACAATCTTAAGCTGCGCTTTTCATATGGTACAGTAGGAAATGACAACGTAGCGCTAACCTCACAGTATCCTTACCTCTCAATACCAACGCTTACTTCAAGTTATATGACCTTTCTCAATACATCCGGTAGTGTGGTTAACAGCTCCTACTCGGGAAATGTTGAGGGAGCTGTTGCGAATCCAAATATTCAGTGGGAGACTGCTATCAAAAGTAACATTGGCCTGGAGTTCGGAATCTTTGATAACCTTCTGTCAGGCACATTTGAGTATTTTACCGAGCATCGTAAAGATATGCTTGTGCCGGCAAACCAGCGTCTGAATGCCGATTTTGTTGGTGCATCTGCGCCTCCTGCAAACGTTGGGGAGACCGAAATGCAAGGTTATGAGATCGAACTCAGGGTTCAGAAGAGCTTCGGTAAGCTGAATACATGGATGCGATTTACACATACGCATGCCATTGATAACGTAATTTACAAGGAGGATCCTCCGCTGAGGCCTGACTACCAGAAAGCAGAAGGTCACCAGATAGGCCAGAACTATAGCACAATGAACCAGTACATTGTTCAGAACTGGGATGAGCTTTATACGGGTGTACTCTGGACTGACAGAAGCAGATTCCTTCCGGGAGACTACCGGCAGGTAGATTATAACGGTGACGGTATCATTGACAGTAATGATTCAGCACCCCTCGGATTTACTACCAGGCCACAGAATACCTATAGCGCATCTGCCGGACTTGATTGGAAAGGAATATCATTTATGGTTCTGTTTTATGGCACTTATAATGTTACAGCAAATTACAGTCTGCCTGAGTATGATTATAACTCACCTGTTATTTATGACAAGCAACGGGATGAGGGTTGGATTCCGGAGCTTGGACAAACCACATCGGCCCTCTACCGCGGACCAAGGCTGGGAGGGACCAGCACCGGCAGCTACTGGCTTTGGGACGCTTCAATGGTCAGACTCAAAAATATAGAACTGGCATACGCATTCAACCGTGATAAACTGAAAGCCCTGAGGCTTGAAGGGCTCAGATTTTATATCAGTGGCAATAACCTCCTGCTATGGACTGATCTTCCTGAAGACCGTGAAGGCAACTATGGCAACAATGAGGAATATCCCCTTACAAAATCGATGACATTCGGAGCCACAATTGATTTCTAAATCAAAACAGACAAAAATGAAGACAATCTATAAAACAGCAACTATTGCACTCCTCTGTCTTTTCATGACAGTTTCGTGCACTGATTTTCTCGATGTGCCTGTTGAATCAGATGTTACTGAGGCCGATCTCTTTACCACATGGAAGGGATTTCAGGGATTTATTGAGCCTATGTATGGCATGATGACTGATTATAACCGGCATGCCCTTACCACAACAGGAAATATTGGCGGCGAAGTGATAGGCAGTGGCACTATGACGTGGACATCCGGTTACAGGGCCATGCGGGGAACGTATGATGCATGGATTGGTACAACCGGGGTTATGCAATCAAACTTCTATAACAATTCTGAATCACTCCCGATTACAGGTGGAGCCTCCGGAGACTGGCCAGCCTCATGGAAAGGGATCCGCATTGCAAATAAGGCTATTGCTAACATTGACCTCTTTACAGGCACTGAAGAACAGCGGGATCTCCTTCTCGGTCAGGCTTACTTCTTCAGGGCATACTTTCATTTTGTTCTCTGTCAGTCATGGGGTGGCATGCCCTATATTGACAAGTACATTGCGGCAGATGACCCGTTGAGTGAATATTCGAAGAGACTCACTTTTCAGGAAGATGCAGACAAGATGGTTGAGGACCTTGACCAGGCTATAAGCCTTTTACCGGATGATTGGGATGACACCCAGGCAGGTCAGCTTACCTCCGGAGCAAACATCGGAAGGATTACAAAAGGAGCTGCTCTCGGGATGAAGGCAAAAGCACTGCTTTATGCCGGCAGTCCGCTGATGAACGGATTCTCGGGCGGAACATTTGAGTACAATAAAACATACATGGAGAAGGCGGCAGCAGCTGCATGGGATTGTATCAGCTGGGCTGAGAATACAGGAAAGAGTACTCTGACCCCCTGGACAGATTATACAAAGATGTTTGCAAGGAACGATGGTGGCGTGGCCTGGACCAACGAGGTGCTTCTTACTCGTATTCAGGCCAATGGCGGCCAGGGTCTTTTCGATAACCGCATAGCACGTTGCTACTCTCCCGACAGAACAACATTCGGTGGTGGTACAAATGCAAATATTGACTGCCTCAATCAACTTTATGTTGACCGGTTTGAAATGTCAGACGGCACTCTCTACAAGCCTGGAAATATGGCTCAGGGAGGCTATGATGACGATAACACAAAGCGATGGGAAAATCGTGATCCGAGATTCAGAATCAACGTTTATGTGGACCGTGATATGGCAGGTTTTCTTGCAATTACTCAGCTTGAGATGTGGAGTTATCCGACACCTGGCAAGACACGTGGCTGGAGTAACGGGAACGCTCAGCGCACTCCATATGTTATTAAGAAATGGTGGCCGAGAGGCGTTAATGCCAAGGACAGGGTCTACACGAACTACTATTACCATACACCGAAGCTGCGTCTTGCTGATGTATACCTGATGTATGCTGAGGCAGTTACTGTTGCATATGGCCCCGAAGGCAAGGCACCCGGAGCCGCTTATACCGCAGTGCAGGCTGTCAACAAGGTCCGAAACCGTGCCGGAATGCCTGATGCAACTGCCGCCGCTCCCGGTTACGAACACATGATAGGCGATGCTGCTGCTGCCCCATATTCAACATTCCTTGAACTGATACGCAATGAGAGGTTTGTTGAATTATGTTTCGAGGGGCTATGGAGATGGGATATGGCCCGCTGGTATATTCTTCATCTAGACAAAAACAGACAGATGTGGGACCTGAGGTTTGATAAGAACTGGACCACCTTCAACAGGGTTCAGATTGACTATATGAACTTCGAAAATCCTAAGCATTACTGGATTCCAATTCCGAGAACACAGACCCAGATTTTTCCCGATTTTCAGCAAAACCCGGGGTGGAACTAACCAATAACCTAAAAAGTGATCATGATGAAACGTTATATCTTTAGTCTATTAATGGTGCTTGGTGTTTCTGTGTTCTTTGTCACTCAGCTTCAAGCACAGGAAACAAAAGCGGTTCTGATTAAGGGAACTGTGTCAGATAACGAAGGGAATCCCATTCCCTCCGCCAGAATCTACTTTAACGGAGGAGCAAATAGTGTCTTAAGCGGACCTGATGGCTCTTTTACAATCAATATGGAGATGTCGGATATTGCAGTTATTGAAGCTACAGGGTTTGAGACTGTACGTATTGATGGCGTTGCCATTTCTTCAGGGTCTGATATCAGGCTACAGAAAAATCCTTATGGTTTGAGATCGTCAGACATCGTAAATGTTCCGTTCGGAACACTTTACAACAGGCAGATGACAGGTGCAGCCACAGTTATCAGGCCGACTGAAACGATGAAATACGATAAGACAGAGAATGTGAAATATGTTGTCAACGGTCGCGTTCCCGGTCTTTTTGGGACGGTGAACAACAGAACCAACTCTGATTTCTATACCGGCTCCCTGAATGAAGGTGGTAATATGATTACTGTTGTTGATGGAGTGCCCAGAACAGGGTATAACCTGAATCTTTCAGAAGTAGAATCTGTAACGGTCCTGCGTGACATAACCACAAGGGCCCTGTATGGGGCACAGGCACTCGACGGAGTAATTCTTATTACCACAAAACGAGGCGAAGCCAATAAAAGGGTAATGAATTTTTCCGTTGAATCGGGTGTGGCAGATCCTATCAGCTACCCGAAGTTTCTTAACTCAGCAGACTACATGACATATTATAACCAGGCCCTGGCAAATGACGGGTTGCCTGATAAATACAGTGATGAAGACATTGCAGCGACCAGGTCAGGGTCTGACCCGGTAAAATACCCCGATGAAGATTACTATAGTTCTACATACCTTAAGAATTTGGGGACCTTTACCAATGTTATCGGTGAAGCCTCAGGCGGAAACACAAATGCCAGGTATTACCTTAACATGGGATGGAAATATAATACAAGGCTGCTCAATAAAGTTTGGGAGGAGAGTTACAATGATGCAGTCAGTACTTTCAACGTAAGGGGTAACGTCGATTACAAGATCAATAACTTTATATCAATGAAGATTGACGGTGTGGTCTTTTATGAGACAGATAACACACCCCGGTTCACCGGTACAAATCAGAATTTCTATACCCGTGCTTCATCATTTCTTCCAAACTATTATCCGGTTCTGGTCGATACTTCTCTGCTAAGTGCTGATCAGCAGTTAGCTGCAAAGGTGATTGATGGCAGGTATGTACTGGGAGGCACCTCAGAGTATCAGACAAATATTTACGGTGAAATGGCGGTAAATGGTTATTATACTAAGGTAACCCGAATCCTTCAGAACAATACAAGCCTTGATTTTGATCTGAACAGCCTGACAGAGGGTCTTACAGCAAAAGCATACCTGACCTTCGATATGAATAACAATTATGTGAAGTCACTGGCCAGGACGTATGCTGTTTACCAGCCTGTCTACACAACTGTAGGAGAGGAGGAGATTCTCACATTTACGAAATTCGGAGTTGATAAACCTGCTGAGAATCCATCGGTTTCAAATGTGGGATTCTATCGCAGGATATCAGTTACGGGGCAGGTAAATTATGTGAAGGATTTCAATACAATACACAAGCTTAACCTCACCGGCATAGCCTATACTGATTTCCAGACAATATCGGGGCAATTGCAGGATGACAAGGCAGTTACTTTTGGGTTACGTGCCAATTACATGCTGATGGACAAGTACGTGGTTGAGGCAAATGTCCTTACTACCGGCTCTGCGAAGCTTGAAGATAACAAATGGGGTACTTCGCCTTCTTTAGGTCTGGCATGGATCATTTCAGAGGAAGGGTTTCTGAAGGGCAGCGGGGCAATTAATTATCTGAAGCTTCGGGCCAATGCCGGGATACTTAAAACTGACCAGTATTCCTCTTACCGTCAGTACATGAATTATTACGGTAGCGGCAGTCTCTATTACTATGGTTTCGGAGCATGGAGCAATAATCCCAGGAATATCTATGCCGGTAACCCTGGCATTACCTGGGCGGAGAAACAGGAGATCAGCATCGGGTTTGAATCTGTTCTTCTCAGAGATAAATTGAACCTTGAGTTTTCCGCTTTCAGCAATAAGCTCTCAGGCATCCCGCTGCTTCTTGATAATATCTACCCGGGTTATGTTGAGACAGCATGGGAGAATTACGGTGAATATACAGACAAGGGTGTTGAGTGGGGACTTAAGTACAATTTGAATCTTGGTAAGGTCAAGGTGACAATTGGACACACTGCTGTTTACTCGACGCCTGTAAGGGTGAAAGATAATGTCATCGATTATGCTGAATCATGGAGAACACGAACAGGTGTGGCAACTGATGCAATTTTCGGGCTTGAGGCCGATGGCTTTTATAAAACAACTGATTTCAATCCAGACGGTTCACTGGTTGACGGCATACCAACACCTGTGTTTGGTCAGGTCAAGCCGGGAGATATCAAGTATGTCGATTTCAATGAGGATGGGTATATTGACCAGAAGGACGAACAGTTGATCGGAAACTCAACCTCGCGTCTGCAATATGGGTTTGACCTTAATCTCAAGGCAGGTAACTTTGAATTATACCTGCTTGGAACAGGCCAGACCGGAGCAGAAAAGATATACAGCAGTGCCTATTACTGGGTATATGGTGATCGCAAATACTCGGAGGTTGTTCGCAATTCATGGACAGAAGCAAACGCCTCAACTGCTGACTATCCAAGATTGTCAACCAAAAACAATCCCAACAACTTCCAGAACTCCACTTTCTGGATGAAGAATGACGTTTACTTTACTCTGCATACAGCACAGCTAACATATAACATGCCCTTCAGGAACGATGGCACCGGAGTAATGAAAGCTATGCAATTATATCTCAGAGGGTCAAATCTCCTCACCATATCCTATCCAAGACGCATGTAATGGTGTCAGGTCTCCAAAATGCCAGACGCTTTTTGTCCAGGTGGGCGAACATGCATATCTGCGCAGATCCGTCACGTTATGGCGACAAGGCACATGCAAGGATCGGGAGGC
>JALOMO010000148.1 GCA_025455395.1 Bacteroidales bacterium | reverse complement strand
CAGCGAAGGGGAGGATGGCACTATCGACTGCGTCGGCAATGCAACCTCTCATACTGGTGGCATTATGATAGGTGCTCAATGGTCACTCGGAAAGCACGTCTGCCTCGACTGGTGGATACTGGGCCCTCACTTCGGCATCAGCTCAGGAAATTTTACAGGATTATCATCAATACCGCTCTCCGAGGAGGACCAGCAGGAGGTCGAGGACAGGCTTAATGACATAGATATCCCGATGTTTGAGCAGACTGTAACTGTCAGCTCCTCCGGTGCAGAAATGATCTTCGACGGACCCTGGGGAGGTATAAGAGCAGGACTGTCACTCGGTATAAAGTTCTGATCTCCATTGAGGGTCCTATTCTTCAGCAGGATTCTCTCCGTTTAATAATTTTTTTACTTTTACCTTCTCTTTTGGATGGCAATTACATAGTTGCCTCCTATTCTTAGCGGGAAGGTGAGACCTGATACAACAGATGACAAGAGCCTTACAGCAATGGTTGCCGAAGGCAGTGAAGAGGCATTCAGGATACTCTTCAACAGGTACTATGACCATACCTACGGCGTTGCCTTTGCCTTTACCAAATCTGCTGTCATGTCTGAAGACATCGTCCAGGATGTCTTTTTGAAAGTATGGCTGAAACGTGAGCTTCTCAGAACGGTCGAAAAATTTGATGCATACCTCTTCATGGCTGCCCGCAATCATATCCTCAACGAGCTTGAGAAGAAAATAAATGATGTCCGGTTCACTGATGACCTTCATGACTACTTCAGGGATGTGAATAATACTCCTGAGAGTTACCTCATTCACAAGGAGGCGGAGGAGACCCTGGTGAGCGCCGTCAGCAAGCTGCCGCCGCAGCAGCAGGCTGTTTACAGGATGTGCCGTGACCAGGAGATGAGCCAGGAGAAGATCGCAGAGAACCTGAATATCTCAGTCAACACAGTCAAAAGCCATATGAACGCTGCCCTCAGGTTCATCAGACACCACTTCATGCAGAGATATCATCTCTTCTTCTGGTTGTAATTTTTTTTCACTCCCGACTAATACCTGGCCATATTGTTCCTGTCTTTATGACAGAAACTGAACTATTGATAATGTCAAAAATATACGGGGATCTGACCCCTGAAGTGTTTTAGAAGATGGATAATTTAAGATTTAATGACCTGCTGAACAGATACCTGAGAGACTCTTTAACTGAAAAGGAGCTTGACGAGTTACTGGGCATTATTAGGGGAAGTAAAAACAGCGAGCTGCTCAGGCAGGCAGCTGATGAGGCCTTCCGAAGCAGGGAATTTTCAGGCCTTACTGACAGCGAAAATTACGATAAACTGTACAGCAAGCTGATGGTTGAGGCGCGCAAAAGAAAGCATGAACCTCTCCGCTCCAACAGGGAAGAGAAGAGCAACCCTTCACTCAGGATATCTCTCTTCTACAGGGTTGCAGCTGCCGCCTCCGTAATTATTTTGGTTGCCCTTGGCATTCTCTGGATTTCCAATGAGCGCAAAGTAACAAACATGCCGACTGTAGCTGACCTTGCCCCCGGTGGCAGCAGGGCAATGCTTACCCTCGGTGACGGCTCAACAATTCTCCTTGACAGCGCAGGCATCGGCCAACTGGCAGAGCAGGCCGGCACCCGCGTGATGAAAGTTGACGATGGTCGTCTTGCTTATAACTCTGAGGGAAGAAGAAAAGCAGAGATAATATACAATACTATTACTACCCCCAGGGCAGGGCAATATGAACTAATCTTACCTGACAGCAGCCGCGTATGGCTGAATTCAGAGTCATCAATAAGATTTCCGGTCTTTTTTTCAGGTAGTTTCAGGGTTGTTGAGATCACCGGTGAAGCATACTTCGAGGTTGCTGAAAACCGTGAGATGCCCTTCAGGGTCTCTTCCGGCAACACCACTGTTGAAGTTCTGGGCACCAGCTTTAACATTCGGGCTTATGCAGATGAAGGTTCTGTAAATACCACCCTCATTGAGGGTTCGGTGCAGGTAGCTTCACCGGTGTATCAAACAACGATTGTCCCAGGTCAGATGGCCATCGCCGACATTGCAGGAAATATTTCAGTGGACGACGAAGCTGACATAAGCGAGATCATTGCATGGAAGAAGGGTCTCTTCGTCTTTAACAGCGAGTCAATCGGCGAGATAATGAACCAGATTGCCAGGTGGTATGATGTTGATGTGAAGTTCTCGGAAAAACCCGGCACAGAGACCTTCTCAGGCATCGTGAGCCGCAAGAGCAATGTCTCGGAAGTGCTGAAAATTATGGAACAGGCCGGTATCAGTTTTTCAATAACGCAGGAGGTGATTACAGTGGAAATAAAATGAAGTTTAGGTTAGGTTAGGGTGAACCGAAAGCCGGACAGTGCTGGTCCCACTGTCCGGCTCGAAGTTCTGAACTGACTGAACAAGGATAATTAGTGACAATTGCTACTCTATGTTTAACTCAAACCAACTAACATTATGAAAGATCCTCAAAATTCCCTGGCTCTGTTTGAGCCGGGAAGATTCAAAAAACTCATTCTTATTATGAAACTATCTATCCTGCTGTTGATTACCAGCCTGCAAATCAGTGCGGCAATGGTAGCTCAGAATGTTACCCTCTCAGTGAAAGATGCTTCGCTTAAAGAGGTCTTCGCTGAGATTAACCAGCAGACCGGGTACAGCTTCTTTTACAGGGACTCCTACCTTAGAAATGCGGGTAAGGTAAATCTGGAGGTCACTGATATGCCAATTGAAGATGTCCTGAACCTCTGCCTGGGTGATATGCCCGTTGAATACCAGATCACTGACAACACCGTGGTGCTTAAACCGGTGAAGGCAAAACCTGCTGAGGTCACTCTTGTTGAGATGCAACAGGAGCAGGTGAGGCTGACAGGAACCGTCAGGGATAAGAACGGTGCACCCCTCCAGGCTGCTGCCGTGATAGTGAAAGGAACAACAACCGGAGCAAGCACAGATGCTGAGGGCAAATTTGTCCTCTATTGCCCTGCTGATTCAAAGGTGCTTGAGGTAAGCATCCTGGGTATGAAAACACAGGATATTGTCATTTCAGGAGGTACTGACTTCGAAGTATTCCTTGAGGAAGAGGCCATGGACATTGACGAGGTACAGGTCATCGCATACGGTACTACCACCAAACGTCTTAACACCGGTACTGTTGCAACCGTGAAGTCCAAAGATCTCGTTTCTCATCCGGTCTCGAACGTGATGCAGGCTCTGCAGGGCCAGGTAGCAGGGGTGTCGTTCAACCAGACTATCGGGGGTGTCGGAAGTCCGCTTGAAATTGTGATCAGGGGACAAAACTCCTTTGCTTCCGGCACAAACCCGTTGATAATAGTAGACGGTATAGTTGTGAATTCAAACCCCGGGGGTTTGATAGCCGGTGAAACGGCTGATTATTATACGGGAGGCAGCAATACCTCTCCGGATGGTATCTCTCCCCTTAATTTCATCAACCCTAATGACATCGAAAGTATTGATATTCTGAAAGACGCCGATGCCACCTCTATCTACGGATCGAGGGCCTCGAACGGAGTAATACTTATCACCACAAAAAAGGCCTCCCTCGGTGAAACAAAATTTAATATTAACGCATCGGCCGGCATTTCGACACCCACGGGTCTGATAAAAAGGATGGGAACGGCTGATTACCTGCAGATGAGAAAAGATGCCTTTGCAATGGGAAATGTCACTGCCGAATCTGCTATCAACCCAATAACTCCTGATGAGTTTTATGCCCCTGACCTGCTGTTATGGGACCAGACTGCTTACACAGACTGGAATGATTACACATTCGGGAATCCGGCACCGGTATATAACCTCGATGCACAGATGACCGGGGGGAATAAACTCTTTAACTTTCTTGCCAGCGTCGGTTACTTTAAAAAATATGATGTTACATATGGCAAACCTTACCAGGAAAGGCTCACGGGACGCATGGTGCTGGGGCACACCTCTGCAGATAACAAGTTCACTGTGAACCTCTCCTCAACCTTCGGATATGAGAACCAGGTGTTTGCATCAACATCACTTTCATCTGTAACAACAAACTTCGTGCAGAATGTCCCTAACTATGAGATATACAATGATGATGGGAGTCTGAATATTCCTTATGGTCTGCATGACTCAGGCGCATACGGCAATCCTGTTCCGATGCAGAATACTTCTTCAGAATCGAAAACAGGAAACCTGTTGCTCTCTGCCGATTTATCCTACGAGATCATTAAAGGGCTGAGGGCAAAAATGCTTGTCAGCTATAACCTGCAGGACAATGCTTATCACATGTATTACCCCTCCGATGCCATTAGTGCGCAGACAGTAGCTTCTGCCCCCGCGCCCTATGGAACGCATACAACCAATACTTTCTCCGCACTTAACATTGAACCAATGCTGACCTATGATACTAAGATATCGAAGGGAACACTCTCATTTCTCGCCGGAGGCACCCTGCTTGACCGAAAGATTGGATCAACAGGGGTCAGGGTTGAGAATCCCGGATCTGATGCGCTGCTCAATAGTTATGCAAGCGGAAATCCAACCACATCTAATAACAACGAAACATATTACAGGTTTGCCTCTCTCTTCGGCAGGGCTACCTACAACTGGGATGGCAAATACCTTGTAAACCTGACCTACAGGCGTGACGGTTCTTCGCGCTTCGGCCCCGATAATAAATTCGGGAATTTCGGATCGGCCGGAATTGGCTGGATATTCACGGAAGAAAAGTTTATCAGCAACACTCTCAGTTTCCTGAGCTTCGGTAAAATAAGGGGAAGTTACGGAACCACAGGAACCGATAATATCGGCGATTATCTCTATATAAGTACATTATCAAGCGATAATTTTTTCAATTACGGACCGCAGAGTATTCTGCAAATTTCAGGTGTTCCCAATACCACAATTCAATGGGAGAAGACAGCCAAGATGGATATCGGCCTTGAACTGGGACTCTTTAAGAACAGGATCCTTTTCAATACTACATGGTACAGATCCTCTTCTGACAACCTGCTTGTCGATAAATTGTTGCCCGGGCAGACTGGTTACGGAACCTATACTGACAATTTCGAGGGTACGGTTCAGAATACCGGTATGGAATTCCAGCTTACCACTCATAACCTTGCTCCCGGGAAACAGCTTCAATGGAGGAGCTCATTCAACCTTTCGTTCAATGAAAACAAGCTGACCGAATTTCCTAATCTCGAAGAGACCTATTATAATGAAACATACGAGATTGGAAGGGCAATACCCTCTGCCGGCTACAACTCAAATATGGAATTCCCATATCAGTTCACCGGCATCGATCCTGCTACGGGATTGCCACAGTTTAAAGACCTTAATGATGACGGTATGATTGACTTTGAAGACAACTATGTAAATGCCGCATGGAACGGCACGGCGCTGCCGACAATCTGGGGAGGGCTGGGCAACTATTTTACCTATAAAGGATTCGGATTCGATTTCTTTATTCAGTTTACAGAAAAGCTAATGACAACATGGAATTACTTTAATCGTCCGGCTGGTGGCATGACAAATCCATCTCAGGATCTGACAGGTAATTACTGGAAACAGCCTGGTGATGTGGCCAAATATCCCCGGTTGTATACCGGTGTCCTGGGTGATACTGAATATACCAATCCGCTAACTAACCAATATTCGTCTAGCTCAGCCAATATAGTTCAGGGCTTCTACTTCAGGCTTAAAAATATACAGCTCACATATACCCTTCCGGCAAGACTCCTGCAGGACAAGGGAATCACTAATATGATGGTCTACCTGCGAGGTGAAAACCTTGCCGTCTATACAACGAAAAAGCTATACAAAGATCCTGAACTTTACTGGCCCAATTCAGCGCCAATTCTGCGCACGTTTGTTACGGGCGTGCAGTTAACATTTTAACCAACATAAACAATAAATATCATGAAATATATTTCTCTCATAAAAGGATTAAAGCCGCTCCTGCTGATGGTATGCCTTGCTGCCCTGGCGGCCTGTGAGGATTTTCTTGAGATTCCTCCACCAAC
>JALOMO010000147.1 GCA_025455395.1 Bacteroidales bacterium | reverse complement strand
CCCGGCTGACAGTCGAGTGCCCGGCAGATAGCCTCGAGTGTGCTGAACCGTATAGCCCTGGCCTTGCCTGTCTTAAGTATTGACAGGTTTGACAGCGTCAGGTCGACCTTGCCCGAGAGCTCGTTGAGAGACATCTTCCTTCGGGCCATCATCACATCAAGATTGACGATAATTGCCATGGCTCATATTGTTAGTTCGTTTTCTCTGCGCAGCTCGATGCCTCTTCTGAATATAATCGCGATGATGTAGAGTATACCAGCCAGGAAGAGGAAGTCAGTCCCGGAACTCTCAAAGGTGAAGTTGACATGCCTGTCGTTCAGCCACTGTGCATAACCATCTGTTGCCAGCGCCAACAGTCCTATCTGCAGCGAGATGATGCTCATCCCCGAGATCAGTCCGGCGACAGATTCGCTGAAGGGCTCTGTCAGGCTGAGCCTGTCGGTGATCTTCACGACCCAGAAGGAGAGCCATGCCTTTGACCCTGAGAGGATGATCATCAGGGCTGCCATCACGATATAATGTATCTTACCGAATGCCATCACGGCCGACAGGTCAGTGTCCATGTACAGGTCAGCTGCTGCAGCCGGATTAACAAAAAGACTTACACCAAAGGAGACCATAAGAGCTCCTGTCTTGATGCATAACCCGATAAACACGATCCACGCAAACACCTTAAAAATATTAAGAACCTGCTCTGTTTTCATAGTGCTTCAAATTATTTGTTCGGTGCAAATATCAGTAAAAAATTATTGATAAACAATAAATATATCAAAAATATCAAAAAATAATTATTGAGAAGGACTACCAAGCGGAGAAGACGGAAGACCGGAGACGGAAGACGGGAGACGGAAGACGGGAGACGGAAGAGTTCCTGGTTCAGGGTTCCATGTTTCAGGTTTATAAGTTCCAGGGTTTCAAAGTTTCAAAATATATACTTTGCATGATTGCAAGATTGCAAGATTGCACGATTGCAAGATTGCACGACATCAGACCCAAAGGCACAGGGGTTAGGTTGAGGTTGAGGTTGAGGTTGAGGTGAACTTTTTTAAGGATGGGAATCTAATTCTGCATATATTTATGACCCTCTTTTACTACGGGGGAAACATATCATTGCAGAAAAATATGGAACAACAGCTATCCGCAACAGCCGATGGAGCTTCAGTGACAGGGGGCAGAAGGGAACTGCCGCTGCTGCTTGCTCTGCTGGTGAGCAGACTTCTTCTCTTTCTGGTATTTCAGAGCATCATAGCTGTCACCCTCAGCTCATGGGCCAGGTCAGAAGGCTACTGGATGCTCTCTGCCACCATGACAAACATGGTCAGCATACTATTGCTCTGTTACCTCTTCAGGAGAGGCACAGTGAACTACCAGAGTCTCTTCCGGATAAACCGTGGCACATTGCGCAAGGATATCATGCTTTTTGCAGTCCTTATCCTTATTATCGGCCCTCTTGTCTTTGTCCCTGGCTACTTTGTAAGTGTCTGGCTGTGGGGCGATCCGGCTGTCCCTACGGAGATGATGTTCAGGCCTGTTGAGAGGTGGCTGTCTATTATCCTTGTCATTGTATTCCCGGTAACGATAGTCTTCGCCGAACTGGCAACCTATTTCGGCTATATCATGCCAGGGCTGCGGACTGAACTTAGGTCAGGGTGGGTTGCAGTGTCACTCCCCGTGCTCTTTCTCTCTCTGCAACATATAACGTTACCGTTAATCCCCGACCTGAGGTTTATTATCTACCGCGGGGTGGTCTTTCTGCCTTTTGCGGCAATGATAGGCATTGTCTTGTATAAAAGGCCAAGCCTCTTTCCCTACTTCGCGGTGCTGCACGGCATTATGGATACGGGAACAGCAATAATGCTCTTTTTTGAACCAGGGAGGTAATTTATTTGATGAAGAGAAGAGCCATATTGCTCACGGTCCGGATGTGATGCCGTGCGAATGAGTTGCGAATTGAAGACGGAAGACGGAAGACGGAAGACGGAAGACCCGGAGGTTCAGGCATAGGGTCTACAGCGTCAGGACCACGTTACCTCTCTTGCTTCCGGCCTCAACATGCCTGTGGGCCTGGGCGGCCTCCTCAAACGGGAAGCATCTGTCAATAACAGGTTTTAGTTTACGCTCCTCAAGAAATTCCTTTATGAATACAAGGTCTCCCTGGTTGGGGACCGCAAGCGCACATATAACCTTCTTATCTCCGATTATTGATGTCCGGAGCATCTGAAACAGCTTTGCGGTTTTAAAGCTTGCCAGCAGATAAACTCCGTTTTGTTTCAGCGATGCCCTGTACTTTGAAAAAGAGCCTTTACCCAGGATGTCAAAGATGAGGTCATACGTCTCCCCGTTTTGTGTAAAGTCCTCTTTCCTGTAATCGATCACCTTGACTGCTCCAAGGCTCTTCACAGCTTCCATCCCCTGCGTGCTGCATACACCTGTGACCTCTGCCCCGAAGTAATGGCTGGCAAGCTGAACGGCCGAGGAGCCGATAGCGCCTGAAGCACCAATGATCAGAACGCTCTGGCCTTTCTGGATATTCACCTTTTTTAGCAGACAGAGCGCCATCGTGGCTCCATAAGGAACAGAAGCAGCCTCTTCATATGTCATATCAGAAGGCTTCACAGCAAGGATACCATCCTGGGGAAGGCAGAGATACTCAGCATATGCGCCCATCTTCTCTCCTGTATAACCAAAGACCTGCTCGCCTTTTTTGAATTGTGTCACATCATTGCCAACCATCTCAACTTCTCCCGCAAAAGTGTTTCCCAGGATATTTATTCTGGGCTTGCTGAAGCCAAAACCAAACCGTGCAAGTATCCGGAACAGTGACAGCATATTGAATTCACTCGCCTGAATGTTCCTGAAATTACGGGCAATGATGTCGCCGTAGTTTACCGAAACAGCGTGAACCCTTACAAGAACCTCATTCCCTTTTGGATAGGGTTTTTCTACCTCCTGCAGATGGAGGACATCTGGCCCTCCGTACTCTTTATAGACTATTGCTTTCATCCTACTGCTTTTCATTTTTTATTCTTTTTCGCCATTAACTTAATAAGCACCGGGTCATTCTCCGGGTTGTATATGAACACATCGGACAACTGAACGCTGAAGGTGTGTGCGATACGGAATGCCAGCTCGAGCGACGGGAAGTATTTCCCGTTCTCGATAGCCACTATGGTCTGACGGGTGACCCCGGTTCTGTCGGCCAGCTCCTGCTGGGTCATCTCACCGGCAAAAAAGCGTAGCCTGCGGATGCTGTTGGTGATTAATACGATTTCGTTAGCCATATCATGCTCCCTTTCTGTAATAGATGATCTTTGCAACCTCTGATGCCAGGCTTGCAATGAATCCTGATGAGATGAGGGTAAGAAACATCACGTAAGGTTTCATTCCCATGGCCAGTGAGCCCATTGCCAGCATAAATCCAAGGATGAATATCCAGTGAGAGATTCGGATGGATTTAAGCTCGATAAGCTTATCGCGCTCGTCGGTAATGTCGGGCATATCCTCCTGCGTGATAATGCGGTCAGCGATGGCAAATATGATGTGGATCACAATCTGCAGAACAATTGCAACCGGTATCAGGTAAAGAAAAGATTTCCCCCAGAACTGGAAATCGTTCAGCAGGTCCATGTCAGCCTGAATATAGTTCCTGTAAACATAGAGTGAGTAGAATCCGATCACCAGCACTGAGCCGATAATGGATACGATTGATTGTTTTTCGTGGTGTCCCATAATAATACCTCCTTATGTCTGTTAATTTATACTATGTGTAAATATATAACGACACAAAGATAAGTATTATTTACATAATGTCAAATAAAATATACATTATTTTTAAAAATTATTCAGGAAAAGGTAGAAAAGGTTAAGGTCAAGGTTAAGGTTGAGGTTAAGGTTAAGGTTGAGGTTAAGGTTGAGGTTAAGGTTGAGGTTAAGGTTGAGGTTAAGGTTAAGGTCAAGGTTAAGGTCAAGGTTAAGGTTGAGGTTAAGGTTGAGGTTAAGGGAGAGGGGGGAGTTGCGATTTGCGATTTTCGATTTGCGAGTGGAAGATGGGAGACCGAAGACCGAAGACGGAAGACCGAAGGCAAACTTTGAAATCCTGAAACTACAAAAGCATCTGACTTTCAGACTTTGGACCTTCAGACTTAACGGTGAATACCGGTAATCTTCAGTCTTTCTTCAGGCTTTTGATTTCGTTATTCAAATCGTCGAGCCGGGAGATGATATGTTTATACAATTCCTCTGAGCTCTTATCCTTATACTTTATATTTCTTAGTTCCTGGGAGATTTCATTCTGGCTTTCTTCCATGCTGTTCATGATTACACCGATAAACAGGTTCATGATTATCATGGCGCCGATCAATATGAAACTTGAAAAATAGAGGAATGGCCATAATGATACAATCTGCGGGTTTTCACCTGCGGACGGGCCAAAAATATGAACATTCATAATGTCAGTCCAGCCTTCGAGTGTCAGAACTTTGAACAGGGTAACAAAAGTGTGGTGCAAATCACCAAAATGCATCGGGTCTGTTTTGCCAAAAATAAAAACCCCAATGATCGCATATACATAGAAAAGTATCCCGATAAGCATGATAACGTAACCCATTGAAGGAATGCTTTTCAGCAGGGCGCTGATTATCAGCTTCAGCTTGGGGAAAATATTAATCATTCGCAATATTCGCAATACCCTGAGTATACGCAGTACTGCAAAATAATGAGTGTCTCTGAAGGGAATAAGGCAGATAGCCACGATCACAAAGTCAAACAGATTCCAGGGGTCAAGGAAATATTTCCATGGCTTCCTGCCGTGTGCAACTATTTTCAATGTAATCTCGATTGTAAAAAACGCGATAACCAGTTTATCAATCAACGAAAGAACATCATGGTACTCTTTTGCCAGGTCAGGATAAGTCTCCAGTCCGGCAATAATTGCAGCAAGCAGTATGAGCGAAAAAATGAAATAATTAAATAGCCTGGTACCAACTACCTTTTGAGCTATCTCAGAAATTCTGTTCATGATCTCTTAAGTTTTAGGAACGAAATTCTCAGCATTGGCAATGAAGCTGCAGAAATGAAAATCAGTATCCATCAGGATTAAATATTGCCCCTTTTGTTTTTAATTCTCAATGAGAGGAAAATGCTGCCTGCGATTATTGTGGCGATAAAGAGCAGTGACAATTCGATGGGTATCTTATAAACATCTATCAGGATCATTTTAATCCCTACAAAGACCAGGACAACAGCCAGGCCATAGCTCAGGAGCCAGAAGCGGTGGACGACACCGGCAAGGGCAAAGTATAATGACCGTAGTCCGAGAATCGCAAAAACGTTGGATGTATAGACGATAAACTGGTCCTGTGTGATTGCCAGGATAGCCGGTATGCTGTCGACGGCAAAGATCAGGTCGGTTGTTTCAATGAGTATCAACACAAGAAACAGAGGTGTTGCATATCGCCTGCCGTCAAGTTTTGTAAAGAATCTGTCACCGTGAAGGTCAGGTGTGACAGGCATAAACTTCTTAAAGAACCTTATGACCGGGTTATTCTCAGGATCAATTTTCGAGTTACTATGGTTGAACATCTTAAACCCGGTATAGATCAGTAATGCTCCGAATATGTAAATAGTGAAATGGAACTTTTCAATCAGGGCGACACCGGCGAAAATAAAGATGACGCGCATGATCAGGGCTCCTATAATGCCCCAGAACAGGACTTTATGCTGATATTTGGAAGGTATCTGGAAATAGGTAAAGATCATGAGAAAGACAAAAATATTATCAACGCTCAGGGCTTTCTCGACCAGGTATCCGGTAAAGAATTCCAATGCCTGTTGCCGGCCTTTCCAGTAGAAGATTACGGCATTAAATACCAGGGCAAGAAAGACCCAGACAAATGTCCAGGTCAGGGCCTCTTTCAGGCTTATCTCATGAGTTTTACGGTGGAAAACAGAATATCCAAAATATCATTGGCGTCTCCATATGTCTGATTTTAAGTTAACAACAATCATCACCCGGAACCTGTTATCCGATTTAACAAGATAATTCACCAGCAAAGAAAGTATTTCCTTTACTTTCTTACAATGAGCAGGCATCAGAGATTTGCGATTTGCGATTTGCGATTTGCGAATTGCGAATTACGAATTGCGAATTACGAATTGCGATTTTCGAATGAAGATTGAGTGCTGGTATTATTTTCCATACTTAGACTGCAGGAGATCAATGGTTGCTTTCATCAGTCGTTTTAGCGCTTCAGGGTTGATGTCA
>JALOMO010000058.1 GCA_025455395.1 Bacteroidales bacterium | reverse complement strand
GTCGAACCCGCGTCCAGGCAAGGCGACCATATGCTTTCTACATGCTTATCCTGCCTTGATTGTCGGGAGTGACCAGGTGGCAGACAGCCGAATCACACCTTATCTCCTTTGATTTCACCTTCTGGACGGAGAGGCCATCGGGCTATCCCTGAATTGCGTGCGCTTCCTTATCGGGTTGGTACAGGGCATCACCGCCCGGGAAACGTCTCGTCCCAGCACCTGGTGCCGGGATTAAGCATAACCTACTTGGTTCGGTTACGCAGCAAGAGCGTAGTTATTTTCGCCAGTTATTGTTTTGCGGCACAGGTTATAGAGTAGCGCCACCACCCTCTGCATGCTTACATACCACCGCGGCTTGCTGTCAAAACCAGGTCAGCCCCGTGATATCAATTACAACGCAAAAGTACACATAATTGCGCTGATGTGATAAATATATTTACAAAAACCGGGCCGAATTCTTATCTTCACAGCATATCTCAAAGCTGCTGAAATGGAAAAGAAAGTTAAGGTGGGCATCCTTCGCGAGACGAAGACCCCGCCTGACAGGAGGGTACCCCTCACCCCGGCACAGATCGTAGAACTGAGAGAAAAGTATCCATTCGTGGAGTTCTTCGTACAACCATCTGATATACGGTGCTATACCGATGAAGAGTATGACTATCTGATGATACCCATGCGGGAGGATCTGAGTAACTGCGACATACTCATGGGAGTGAAGGAGGTTGACAAAAGACTCTTCATAGATGGAAAGACTTACCTCTTCTTTGCCCATGTGGCTAAGAAACAGTCGTACAACCGCGAGATGCTGCGCGAGATGCTGCGGCGCAATGTCAGACTCATTGATTATGAATATCTCACTACCGACAAGGGCCAGCGGGTAGTCGCCTTCGGAAGGTGGGCAGGCATTGTCGGTGCATATAATGCCCTGAGGGCACGTGGCATGAAGACGAACAGGTTCAGGCTTAAACCTGCATACCAGTGCCGTGACATGGCTGAGATGTGTGCCGGGTTACGTCTGATACAGCTCAAGCCAGGACTGAAAATACTGGTCACCGGTGAAGGCAGGGTTGCATCAGGAGCCATGGAGACGCTATCACACTGCAGCAACCTTCTCAATGTAACACCTGAAGAGTTCCTGACAAAGGAGTATGAGGTGCCGGTCGTCTGCCAGATAGGGCCACAGCATTATGTGAAGCATACAGACGGCAGACCATTCGACTTTAATAATTTCGTCTATCATCCAGGCGACTATGTTTCTGATTTCCTCAGGTTCACCAGGGTCACTGACATCTTTATAGCAGCTCATTACTGGGATCCTGCATCACCCGTTTTCTTCACTAGTGAAGATGTAGAGAAGCCTGAGTTCCGCATATCGGTAATTGCCGATATAAGCTGTGATGTCGGAGGACCTGTCCCTACAACCATCAGGGCCACAAGCATAGCTGAGCCTTTCTACGGGTATAACCGCATGCATCATATTGAGGAAGAGCCCTTTGTCAGGCCTGAGAATATTACAGTTATGTCAATAGATAACCTCCCGGGCGAGCTCCCCCGTGATGCCTCAAGCGATTTTGGCAGACAGCTGATGGATCATGTTCTGCACGATCTGTTTGCCGATAACGCATCACCAATGATCCAGCGTGCAACTATCACAGGTGATGGCAGATTGATGCCGCAGTACATGTACCTTGATGAGTGGGTCTCCCCAAAAGGTGAAACATTATGATGCGTATTGTCATATGCGGGCCTGCCCATCCTTATCGCGGGGGCATAGCAGCCTATAACGAGAGACTGGCACGGCAGCTCCTTCAGGAAGGTGATGCTGCAGCCATTTATACCTTCAAGCTTCAATACCCGAAAGTGCTATTCCCGGGCAAGACACAATATGAAGATGGCTATGCTCCGGAGGGCATAACCATTACACGTGCCATAAACTCTGTCAACCCCCTGAACTGGTTCCGTACCGGATTACGTCTCCGGCGTACGAGGCCTGACCTGGTCATCATGAGGTACTGGCTGCCCTTCCTGGCTCCGTCACTGGGCTTTATCGCCCGCATTGTAAGAAGCAACGGTTATACACGTGTTATCACCATCTTTGATAATGTCATCCCGCATGAAAAAAGAGCAGGAGATAAACTGCTGACGAGGTTTTTCGTCAATAGCATACACGGGGCACTTGTTATGACAAGGGCTGTTGAGGCTGATCTGCGTAAATTCAATAAGAAGATACCATGCATCATATCACCACACCCCCTCTTTGACAATTACAGTGAGCCTGTGTCGCGGGCTGAGGCAATAATCCGGCTGAGCCTCTGTCCGGCTGAAAAGTTTATTCTCTTCTTCGGTTTTATCAGGGAATACAAGGGTCTCGACCTGCTTCTGGAGGCGATGGCTGACCAGGCTGTCAGGGAGCTGGGAGTAAAACTGATAATCGCCGGTGAGTTCTATGAAGATGAGAAGCCATATTTTGACCTCATTCATAAACATAATCTGGGTTCAAGCATAATACTTCACTCTCATTTCATCAACAGGGAGGAGGTGAGGTACTATTTCTCAGTTGCCTCGCTGGTGGTGCAGCCATACAGGTCAGCCACACAGAGTGGCGTCACCCAGGTGGCATATCACTTCAACAAACCGATGATTGTAACGAATGTAGGCGGGTTGGCCGAGATAGTCCCTCACGGCAAGTGCGGTTATGTAGTCGCGCCGGAGCCTGGTGCAATAGCGGAGGCGATAGCCGACTTTTTCAGGGGAGGCGATGAAGATAGGTTCAGGGCAGGTCTTGAGGAGCAGAAGAAACTATATTCATGGGACAGGCTCACAGAGGCTCTGCGGGTTCTGACCAGAGAAACGCAGAGGAACAGGTAGATTCAGAGTCTGAAGGTCTGATGTCTGAAGGTCCTGACGCACTTAGAGGTCAGGATTTCAGAGCTGCGCTCTTCATTCTGAATGATCAGGTAATTTCACGTTTTTAATAATGACATTTCTCCTCCTTAGTAAGGAGGAGTACCCTGTCCGTCAGCTGACGGACAGGGGGAGGTGGTCTGTTCTAAATTCAATAATCAATAATCTTAAATACTCAGTGTTCCATGCTTCCTTAAGGGACAGACCACCCCCCGTCCCGATGTATCGGGACGGACCCCTCCTGACTCAGGAGGGGAACTTACATATTTACATCACCACTTAACCCTGACCTTAACCTCCTTGCCCCATGCTCCTTGCCCCATGCTCCCTGCCCCTTGCACCACTTCTGCCTCAGATATTCAGCTTGTCCCTTATCAGGTATCTGTTTCTCTCCGAAGATCTCCTGTTCACCAGTTCTGCCAGAAACCCTGTCAGGAACAGGAATGAGCCGATAATCATCACTGCAAGAGCAATATAGAACCACGGACTGTCAGTCACGAGCGGTGCCCTGAGATGTTGCTGGATGAATATCAGCTTACGTGCACCAAGGTAGCCGGCCATAATAAATCCTGTCATGAACATAAGTGTGCCAAGCATGCCGAAGAAATGCATCGGGCTCTTCCCGAACCTCGTAATAAATCCGATAGTAAGCAGGTCAAGATACCCCTTTATGAACCTGTCAAGGCCATATTTTGTGACACCGTATTTACGAGCCCTGTGCTGTACGATCTTTTCACCTATCCTCCTGAAACCTGCCTCTCTGGCAAGCATGGGGATATAGCGGTGCATCTCACCGAATACCTCAATGCTCTTAACCACTTCTGCATCATAGGCTTTCAGCCCGCAGTTAAAGTCATGCAGCCTGATACCAGAAAATTTCCGGGCTGTGAAGTTGTAGAGTTTTGATGTGGTTCTCTTAATGAACGGATCATATCTCTTTTTCTTCCATCCTGAAACGATGTGATAGCCCTCTTCCCTGATCATTTTCACCAGTTCAGGTATCTCGTCAGGGCTATCCTGCATGTCGGCGTCCATTGTAATTACAACCTCTCCGGAGGCTTCGCTGAAGCCGGTCTGCAGTGCAGCAGCTTTACCGTAGTTACGACGAAACCTGATAGCTCTTACATTCTTATGGGTCAGTGAGATCTCCTGCAGCACCTTCCATGTGTTGTCGTTACTGCCGTCATCAATTACTATCACCTCGTAGTCAATTGATGATGACGAGCATACACTCCTGATCCATTCTGTGAGTTCAGGCAGCGAATCAGCTTCGTTATAGGCCGGTACTACAATGCTAAGATCCATTATTCCTTAGCTGGTTCCTCTTCTTCGAGCAGGGGATTCCCCTTCTTCATGATGAACAGTGAAACAAGTAGTGACATAATGAGGCCAAAGAAGACACCGTTAAAAACAGACATGAGTGATGTAAACCATGGCTTCATCAGCTTAGCCTGCATTGCAAGTCCTGCCTCAATGGCTGACTCCGGCACACCCTTGCTGATCATCTTCTCCTCAGCCATCGCCAGTTGCTGGTCAGCCAGACCTGGATCGATAAAAGCGTAGAGGACATATATATAGATAGCAGTAATAATTGCGGCATAAACATTTATAACCACACCTGCACCCACTGACTTACCATATGTTATATATCCGTTGTTATAATGATCACGGTATGAACGAAGAAGAAGAAACAGCACAACGAGACTGATGACCAGGCTAGGCCAGAGTATCCATGTCTTGAATGTGAGGTCAAGCATGTAAGTAAGCACTGATAAGACAACAGCGATCAAACCAAGTATGATTCCATAGTTGAGTGTCTCTTTCCAGACAGATCTTTTTTCTTCCATTTTATGAGGTTAATTGTTTATGAAAGCAAATATAGTTTATTTAAGAATATATGTCGAAAAGGGGGGAGGAGAACAATTGTTTTGGGAGGGAGATAAAATTGTGTACCTTTGTGCGGGGTAAGTCTCATACGACCAGCTCCCTTTGAACTCCCCCAGGGTCGGAAGGCAGCAAGGGTAGAAGGTTGTAGCGGTGCGATGTGAGTAGCTTACCCTTCTTTTTTTGCCCCCTGTCACTATACTTTATATATTTGCCGTCACTTTGAAGCGATGATAATTAAGATATTTCCCGAGAATCCCAATCCTGACCGCATCCGAAAAGTAACCTGGGTGCTGGAACAGGGAGGTATTGTCATATACCCGACTGATACAATCTACGCAATGGGTTGTGATATCAAAGCCGTCAAGACGATTGAAAAGATTGCCAGGTTCAAGGGTCTGAACCCGGGCAACCCTGACATGTCAATGATATTCTCATCGATGAGTCAGCTTTCAGAATACACTGTCATTCATGATAATAACCTGTTCAGGCTTCTGAAGCATAATCTGCCGGGTCCGTTCACCTTTATAGTGCCGGCAAACAACCAGATACCGGTTATCTTCAAGCATAAGAAGAAGACGCTTGGTATTCGTATTCCTGATAACAATATCACTTTAGAGATAGTCCGCGACCTTGGAAGACCGCTGATGACCACGTCAATCCATGAAGATGATGACATCATTGAATATATCACCGATCCGGAGCTTATTCATGAGAAGTATTTTGACTTTGCCGACCTTGTTGTTGACGGAGGATTTGGCAGCAACGAACCCTCTACTGTTGTCGATTGCACGAGTCCGGAGCCTGTTATACTAAGGCAGGGAAGAGGCGTCCTTGTAATTTAGGGAAACATTCAAAGATTCAAGGATTCAAGGATTCAAGGATTGCACGATTGCACGATTGCACGATTGCACGATTGCACGAATCATTCCAAAGCTCACTTGCTGCCCCGGTTCACTTCCTGTCGCTTGTAAAGAACTTGTTAATCTTTTCAAATGCTGATGGCAGGGTGAATACAACTACCTTGTCTGCAAACTGGATATGGGTGTCACCTGTGGCGATGAACGGAACGCCGTTGCGCAAGCCGCCGCCAATGATGGCATCTTTGGGAAAATCAATAAGCCTGAGCGGTCCGTCAGTGATACGTGCATTCTCTGAGACAAAGAACTCAAGAACCTCTGCGTCTGTACCGGTCATCATCTTCACCTGTGTGACATTGGGGTTCATGGTATGACGGAAGATGCGGCTGGCGGTTGCAATCTTCTTATTAATGATTGTGTCTATGCCTGAGTTCTCCGCAAGGTTGATATATTCCATGTTCTCAACCTCGGCTATTGTCTTAACCACTCCCATCTTCTTTGCCAGGAGGCAGGAAAGAATGTTGGTCTCGGAATTCCCGGTCACGGCAACAAATGCATCCATGTTTGGAAGGCCCTCTTCGGCAAGAAGGTCCTTGTTGCGTCCGTCACCGTGGATGATGAGGGTCTCCTCAAGCATCTCGGCAAGCGTCTGACATTTGTCGAGGTTGTAGTCAATAAGCTTGACCTGGCAGTCATGCTGCAGGTTAAGAGCCACGTGTCTGCCTATCCTGCTACCTCCGAGTACCATCACGCTGCGTGCTTCCACATTCTTTTTGCCGGAGAACTTCATCATCTCAGCAATACCTTCGCGGGTTGAGATGACATAGGCGAGGTCACCCTCATGGAACTCCTCCTTGCCACGCGGGATGATTGTCCTGTCATTCCTTTTTATGGCAACGGCACGGTACTGGATTGTACTGAGCGTCGTTGAGACCTCTTCAAGACTGAGGTTGAGGACAGGGGCATTCTTCTCAAGCTTCTGTACGTAGAGTGACAGCTTGCCACCGGCAAAATCCATAAACTCGGTCGTTCCTGTTTCCTTCAGGAGGCTTATGACCTCCTTTGCTGCAATAAGTTCGGGATATATCAGATGGTCAATGCCCATCTCCTTGAAGAACTCGCGGTTTCCACGTTCAAGATACTCCATATTATCAATTCGGGCTATCACCTTTCTTGCGCCCAGCTTCTTAGCAAGGATTGATGCCGTGATGTTGGTGTCTTCAGAGTGGGCAACGGCGATGAAGAGATCAGTGTTCTTCTTTATTGACTCCCTTAGAATGTCGAGTGAAGTGGCTGACCCCTCAAAGGTAAGTACATCGATGGCTGCATCGATAGGCTTAAGCCTCTCCTCTTCCGAGTCTATGAGTATTATGTCATGTTCACTCTGTGAAAGCATTTTGGCGAGATGTGTTCCCACCTCCCCTGCACCTGCGATAACTATTCTCATTGTCTGAAGCTAAATCGGGACAAAGTTAAATAAAAGAACCATTACCCCGGTGGGAGAAGCTCAATCTTTAATCCGCGCTCTGCCGCATGTTTCATAACCTCAGCCGGCGGGCCTCCGTCACCGCCCGGGATGATAAGGATCCTCCCATGCTGCAGCGCTTTCAGTTTCCGGCCTCTGATGTTATATTCAATTACAACCTCTTTCCGGCTCTCACTGACATTTTTGATAATCCCCAGACCGATAAAGAGTGCAAATGCTGAGATGAATGGTCTCAGGGTGATCTTCGCGACCCTGAGAAGGCATGTAAGAATAAGTGCCGTGGATATTGTAAGAAGCAATGCCTCTGAAGATGTAAAACCAATGTTTTCAATAACACCCTGATCCATTGAGCTTATTGTGGTTGTATAATCCATGGTTATCCTGGAGAGCATCCTGATTATCAATGAAATAAATGATGCAACAGGTCCGAAAGATGAGAAGATCAGAAGGAGGAATGCAAGGCCCATTATTGCAAACGAGACAGGTATCACAATGATGTTTGTAGCAAGGAACAGGAGCGGGAACATGTTGAACAACCTGATTGAGAGAGCAAGTGTTCCTGCCTGTGCCACCAGGGAGACGGCTGTCATCTGCCACAACCAGTCAAGAAGTTTGTTCCTTACTCTTATTGAGCTGTAAAGCGGATCATAGAATAGCAGTATGAAAGCGACTGCGAGGTATGAGAGCTGGAATCCTGCCTCAAACAGCACAGCAGGTCTGGCAGCTGTCAGCAGGAAGGCTGAGGCAAGAAGGCTGTTCATTGCAGCAGCAGGTCTGTTCATAAGAGTGCCGGCCTGAAGGAAGGTAAACATTATCGTGGCCCGCAGCACCGATGGGGTCAGGCCCGTGATGAAAGCAAAACCCCATAGAGCGGTGGTTATTATAACTACCCTTGCAATTCTGAGCCTTCGTCGCATAAAGAAGAGCAAGGATGAGAGCCCGATACTTATCATACCGACATGCATACCCGAGACAGCCATTATATGCATTGCTCCCGCCCTGGAGAATGATGTCAGGTGCTCCCTGTCAAGCAGGTCCTTATCGCCTATTGTCAGGGCAGTAACGAGTCCCAGTACCTCTCCCTCAAGACCGGCTGCCTCAAAGGCATTGATCATCCTGCGTGCGGCTGTCACTGATCTTTCCCTGAGGCTGAGGTTATCGGGAGGTTGGTACTGCAGTATCTCACTGTCACGGATAAAAGCGAAGTATTTAACGCCCTGGCCTTCCAGGTACCGACGGTAATCAAATTCGCAGGGATTACCGTTATTGACAACAGGGCGGGGGGTAGTTCTGATGAGTAATTGGCTGCCGGGGATCCATGCCGTGGGGATGGTGTCAGAGATGAAATAGAGGAGGAGCGACCCTGTCGGGTGTGTTTCACTGCCATCTGATCCGGCACTGATGATCGTTGCCCTGAAGGTATAGCTGGAACTTCTCTTTTCGGGGTAATCAGTCATCCTGACAAGGAAAGTCTCTTTTCTCTCTTCAAGGATGGTGAGTCTTCTTTTTCCTGTGCTGTGTAGCAGGTACCCTGAGGCCAGAATAAATCCGATAATGGCATAGCCATATAACAGGTCAGCTAAAAAGCCTTTATGAGTCAGCCTGACTGACATGACTGAGACGGCGACGGCCAATAATATCCATGCAGCAGTATCAGCGGCTGGTGCTGCCTCTGCTGCCAGCACTCCTGCACATAATGGTGCATAAAGTCTCAGGAACGGAATATCCCTGAAATGCACGGGTCAACAGCTTAAGACCAGTTAAAGTTAAGAAACAAATGGAGAAAAAGCAAGTCTGAACGGTGTTTACCTGTTGACAGGCAGCACTGTACGGTACTCAGCCTCAAATTTGCCACGCATGAGGTCATTAAGTTTGCCTCTGAGCAGCCGACGACGCAGAGGGCTTAGCTTATCAGTAAAGAGAATCCCGTCAAGGTGATCATATTCATGGAGCACCACCCTGGCCTTATATCCATTATAAACCTCATCACGGAAATTCCATTGCTCATCATAATACTGGATACGTATCACAGATTCGCGGTCAACCTCCTCACGTATTCCCGGCAGGCTGAGACAACCCTCGTTCATGGGCACCTTTTCACCCCTGCGCTCGACAACTTGAGGGTTGATGAATGCCTGCCTGAAACCCTTCATCTCAGGATGATCCTCAGCAAGCGGCTCTCCGTCAATGACAAAGATTCGCATGGATTTGCCTATTTGTGGTGCTGCAAGTCCCAGTCCATCAGAGTTGTACATCGTCTCAAACATATCAGAGATAAGTTTATCAAGCTCCGGATATTCACGGTCTATCTCCTTCGCCACCTGGCGCAGGACAGTATGTCCGTATACATATATGGGATAGGTCATTCTTCTTGTTCTATCTTTTACTGTTCAACTCCTCCTTCGCCAACCATGATTGCAGGATGATTGATGCGCTGATGCGATCTACCATCGATTTGTCTCTGCGGCTGCTCTTCTTTACTCCGCCGTCAATCATTGCCCTCATGGCTATCTGTGAGGTAAACCGTTCATCTGCAAGGTGCAGTTCCACAAGCGGAAACAGCTTCCTGAACCTGGCAATGAACGGATCAATATATCTTACGCTTTCACTGGGTAAATTGTTCACGGTGACAGGATATCCAATGACGACCTCTGTGACATTTTCACGAGGTATATATTCTTTAAGGTAGGCCTCAAGCTGGCCTGAGGCGACTGTGACAAGGGGGGATGCAATGATCCTCAGAGGGTCTGTAACAGCCAGCCCGCAGCGTTTTCTTCCGTAATCTATAGCAAGTGCCCTTCCCAAAACTCTTATCCTGTAATCCGGGGCAAAGTTACCTTTTTGGGAAGATAAAAAAAAGAGCCCCGCCATCGCGGGGCTCTCATTTATAATCAAGCGGAAGCTTAGCTATTATTTTGCTTCCGGAGCAGATTCCTGTGGTGTGAAATCCATCTGCGAGAGGCGCTTGTAGCTGTTGTATCTCCATTTTGCATTCTCTTCAGCATGTCTGAAGAGCGTCTCTGCTTCACCAGGGAAGTCCTTAAGCAATGAAGTATATCGCACCTCTGACCTCAGGAAGTCCTGGAATTTGCTCCAGTCTGGTTCCTTTGAGTCAAGCTGGAAGGGATTCTTGCCCTGAGCCTCGAGGCGCGGGTCGAACCTGTAGAGATGCCAGTAGCCTGACGTAACCGCGTCTTCTGCCTGTGCCTGGGTCTTGCCCATGCCGGCTACCAGGCCGTGGCTTATACAGGGTGAGTAGGCGATGATAAGTGATGGCCCCGGATACTCTTCAGCCTCACGAATAGCCTTAAAATACTGGTTCTGGCTTGATCCCATGGATACCTGTGCCACATACACATAACCGTAGGTCATGGCCATCTGACCAAGATCCTTCTTACGTATCTTCTTGCCTGATGCAGCGAACTTGGCTACAGCTCCGGCCGGGGTGGATTTGGATGCCTGACCTCCGGTGTTTGAATAAACCTCAGTGTCGAGGACAAGGATATTCACATCATCGCCTGAGGCAATAACATGATCAAGCCCGCCATAACCGATATCATAAGCCCATCCGTCACCGCCAAAGATCCAGTGCGATTTTTTGACCAGGTATTGTTTCAGGTCAAGTATCTCCCTGCAAACCGCTGCTTTATCCTTTTCGCATGCAGCTATGACCTTTTCAGAGACAGCCCGGCTGTTCTTTGCGTTGTTCTTCTCGGCAATCCACTCATTGAATACGGCCAGGGTCTCAGGTGCCAATCCTTTATCAAGATTCTCCTTCATCAGACGCTCAATCCGATCCCTGAGGCGGGCTGAACCGAGAGCAAGGCCAAAGCCATACTCTGCATTATCTTCAAAGAGTGAGTTTGCCCATGCCGGTCCGTGACCGTTTTTATTGAATGTATAAGGTGTTGACGGTGCCGAACCACCATAGATGGAGGAGCACCCGGTGGCATTGGATATAACCATACGATCACCAAAGAGTTGTGTGATAGTCTTGATGTAAGGAGTCTCACCGCATCCTGCGCAAGCGCCCGAGAACTCGAAGAGAGGCTGAGCAAACTGTGAGTTCTTTACGTTTGTGTATTTGTCAACAATAGTATCCTTGTAACCAACTTTTTCATGCATGTAAGTCCATCTATCAGCCTCTTCTAGCTGCGTACCGAGAGGCTTCATTATTAAAGCCTTCTCCTTGGAAGGACATACGTCAGCGCAGTTACCGCATCCTGTACAGTCATAAACACTGACCTGTATGCGGAATTTATGGCTCTTGGTGTTACCGATACCCTGTTTGGCTGATGTGCCTTTGGGCGCTGCTGCCAGTTCTTCATCAGTAAGAAGGAAAGGCCTGATGGCAGCGTGAGGACAAACATAGGAACACTGATTGCATTGTATGCATTTGTCCATCTGCCACTCAGGTACGTTAACAGCAATACCGCGCTTCTCATATGCGGTTGTTCCTGCAGGGAATGTGCCGTCTTCACGTCCGGCGAATGCACTTACCGGAAGATCATCACCACGCATCGCGTTGATTGGATCAACAACGTCACGTATGAAAGCAGGCTTTTTCGGATCAACAGCTACAGGTTTCACTTCAATCGATGCCCATGCTGCAGGTATTTCAACCTTAGTTACATCACCGCCGCGGTCAATGGCTTCATTGTTCATTTTGACAACACTTTCACCCTTCTTGCCATAAGCCTTGATAACGGCACTTTTCATTTCGTTGATAGCCAGTTCATAAGGTATGACCTTTGCTACCTTGAAGAACGCACTCTGCATGATAGTATTGGTACGCGTTCCAAGGCCAATCTCCTCTGCTATCTCTGTGGCATTGATGATATAGAAGTTGATATCGTTCTCAGCCATGTATTTCTTCATGCTGTCAGGAAGTCTCTTCTTTGTCTCCTCAACATCCCATATGGAATTGAGCAGGAAGGTCCCGCCTTTTTTCAGACCCTTTAGCATGTTATATTTGTCAAGATATGACGGCACATGGCATGCAACAAAGTCAGGTGTATTGACAAGATAAGGTGAGCGTATCGGCTTGTCGCCGAAACGAAGATGAGATGTGGTTATACCGCCTGATTTCTTTGAGTCGTAAGCAAAGTATGCCTGGCAATATTTGTCGGTTGTCTCACCAATGATCTTTATTGAGTTCTTGTTTGCTCCCACAGTACCATCTGATCCGAGTCCGTAGAACTTGGCAGAATGGGTTCCCTTGTCACTTACGTTTACTTCGGGAAGCAACGGCAGCGACCTGAATGTTACATCATCATTTATACCTACACTGAACTGGTTCATCGGCAGGGTCTTATCCATATTTTCAAACACAGATATGATCTGTGCCGGAGTGGTATCCTTTGAGCTAAGTCCGTATCGGCCACCAACTATCATCGGGCGCACATCCCTGTCATAGAATACCTCCTTCACGTCAAGGTAGAGGGGCTCACCATTGGCTCCCGGCTCCTTGGTACGGTCAAGGACTGTGATGCGCTTGACGCTTGCCGGCAGTACGTTAAACAGGTATTTGGCTGAGAAAGGTCTGTAGAGATGAACTGTGATAAGACCCAGTTTTGCTCCCTTTGTTGCAGCGAGATAATCAATGGTTTCCTTGATTGTCTCTGTCACCGAACCCATTGCCATGATGATATGCTCGGCATCGGGTGCACCGTAGTAGGTGAAAGGCTTATATGTCCTTCCCGTAAGTGACGAGATCTTCTCCATATATTCGTTTACCGCATCATCAAGATGTGTATAGAACGGATTTGAGGCCTCCTTGGCCTGGAAGAAAATATCGGGATTCTGTGCCGTACCCCTGGTAACAGGGTGCTCGGGGTTGAGTGACTGGTCACGGAAACGCTTCAGGGCATCCCTGTCAAGAAGCTTCTTCATATCTTCCATTCCTATCTCTTCTATCTTCTGTACTTCGGATGAAGAGCGGAATCCGTCAAAGAAATGTAGGAACGGGACACGTGACTTAATAGCTGTAAGGTGAGCGACACCGGCAAGATCCATTATCTCCTGGACACTGCCGCTGGCAATCATGGCAAAGCCTGTCTGGCGCGTTGCATATATGTCACTGTGATCTCCGAAGATGGATAGTGCATGTGCAGCAACAGTTCGTGCACTTACATGAAAGACACCGGGGAGAAGCTCGCCCGAAATCTTGTACATATTGGGGATCATAAGAAGCAGACCCTGTGATGCAGTGAATGTTGTTGTCAGAGCGCCTGACTGCAGCGATCCGTGAACAGCACCTGCTGCACCGGCCTCACTCTGCATCTCAACAACCTTAACCTCCTCGCCGAACATGTTCTTCAGTCCGTGCGCTGCCCACTCGTCGACATTCTCTGCCATTGTGGATGATGGAGTAATAGGATATATACAGGCTACTTCACTGAACATGTAAGCTATGTGAGAAGCTGCCTGGTTACCGTCACAAGTAATGAATTTCTTTGTTGCCATTTTGAATTATAAAAGATTAATGATCAAGTTTGCTGTAAAAAAATAAACTGCAAATTTAACAATATATTCTGACATTTTATTCACTGTTCATAGAAACAAGAAACTCCTCATTTGAGCGTGTCTGCGTTATGCGGTCACGCAGGAATTCCATAGCCTCTACAGAGTTCATGTCAGTCAGGTAGTTACGCAGGATCCATATCTTATTGAGTGTAGTCTTCTCGAGAAGAAGGTCCTCGCGTCTTGTGCTTGATGCAGGAATATCTATCGACGGGAAAATCCTCCTGTTTGACAGTTTGCGGTCGAGCTGCAATTCCATGTTACCGGTACCCTTGAACTCCTCGAAGATGACATCATCCATCTTTGACCCTGTGTCTGTAAGAGCCGTTGCAATGATTGTCAGTGAGCCTCCGTTCTCAATGTTACGTGCTGCACCGAAGAACCGCTTTGGTTTATGAAGTGCGTTCGAGTCAACACCGCCTGACAGAACCTTTCCTGATGCAGGGGCGATGGTGTTGAAGGCCCTTGCAAGACGGGTGATGGAGTCAAGCAGTATTACAACGTCATGACCGCATTCTACCAGCCTCTTTGCTTTTTCCTGAACAATTGTGGCAATGCGCACATGCCTCTCAGCCGGCTCGTCAAAGGTAGAGGCGATTACCTCGGCATTGACATTACGTGCCATTTCAGTCACCTCCTCCGGTCGTTCGTCAATAAGAAGGATCATAAGGTAAACCTCCGGGTGGTATTTTGCTATGGCATTGGCAATATCCTGCAGCAGGATAGTCTTACCAGTCTTTGGCTGTGCCACGATAAGTCCGCGCTGTCCCTTTCCAATCGGGCAGAACATGTCAACTATGCGTACTGAGAGATTACCCTCTCCCGGTTTGCATAAGGTGAATTTCTCATTCGGGAAAAGGGGAGTGAGGAAGTCAAACGGTACCCTGTCGCGTATGTAGTCGGGTGTACGACCGTTAATCTCTTCGACTTTTATCAGTGGGAAATACTTCTCGCCTTCACGCGGCGGACGAATGGTACCCCTGATTGTGTCGCCCGTCTTGAGACCGAAGAGTTTGATCTGCGACTGTGAGACATAAATATCATCAGGTGAGCTCAGATAATTATAATCAGGAGAACGGAGGAAACCATAACCATCGGGCATGATCTCAAGGACGCCGGTGTTGGCTACAATTCCTTCGAAGTCATATGTTCTCTCTCTTTTCTCCTCCCTGACATGTTCATGAGAATCAGGCTGTCCGTTATTAATCTCAACTGAAGGAGGAGGAAGAATAACAGAAGTGTCAGCGTTAGCTGTCTCCATGATTACAGGCGTTTCAGTCAATGGCTCGTTCAGTCTGAGCAAGTCCTGATCATTATCAATTACAGGCTCACCGGCAAATAAAAGCCGCTCTGGCTGCTGCTGCTGCTGCTGCTGCTGCTGCTGTTTCTGCTGAGGGCGCTGGCGATCGTTCTCGGGCCTGCGCTCATTCTCCGGCCTTTGCTGATCAGTCTGGTCATCCCTGAAGCGCGGACGCCGATCCCTGTTCTGCTGCCACTGCTGCCGGGCTGATCTTTGCTGCTGGTTCTGCTGTGGCTGGTTCTGCTGTGGCTGGCTCTGCTGTGGCTGGTTCTGCTGTGGCTGGTTCTGCTGCTGCTGGTTCAGCTGCGGCTGTCCCTGAGGTTGCTGCTGCACTTTCTGCTGACCCTGCTGTGGTTGCTGCTTGTGTTGCTGGTGCTTGTGATGTGGCAGTGGCTGTTGTTTCGGCAGCAGTGGTGCTTGTTTGGGTTGCAGAGTATCTTGTTTCTGCTGTTCGGTCTGGGCCGGCTTCTGCCGCGGCTCCCTGCGCTGCTGCTGTCTGACAGATGGCGGTCCGTCTGGTCTGCCTGTTTTACGTGCTTCAGCCGCATCAATTGCCTGTTGATCAAGGATTTTGTAAATAAGATCCTGTTTTTTGAGGAGCTCTGCCCTCTTAATTTTGAGTTGCTTGGCTATTTCCCGCAATTCGGGAACAAGCATTTCGCTCAGTTCAAGAATATCATGCATATGTTAAGATTGTGTAGAAAAATAAATAAGATTTTTTCTGATGAAGTGGAGAGTGAAAAGGTATCCCCGCTGGTTGAATATCCGGATCGAACCGTTATTACGGTGCAATTTTAATCAATAAATCAATATAAAGCAAGCAACGTTAATAAAATTAGCCTGACAGACATTGAAAAAGAGAGCAAATGAGCTTCGTCCTGCATATTCGAAAAGTGACTTCATCTATTGTATTTCTAAATTATTTTCATTAAAATTGTAGGCTTTTGCAGTAACATCGGCAAATGTGTTACTTAAATGTCTGATAATGCGTCAGTTAAAAATTACCAAACAAGTAACCAACCGTGATACGCCTTCTCTTGACAAGTATTTGCAGGAGATAGGAAAGGTAGATCTTATCTCCCCGGAGGAGGAGGTAACACTTGCACGACGCATCAGGGCTAACGATAGTGATGCCCTTGCCAGGCTGGTGAAAGCTAACCTGAGGTTCGTCGTTTCAGTAGCCAAGCAGTACCAAAACCAGGGTATGACTCTTCCTGACCTGATCAATGAGGGTAACCTTGGGCTTATCAAGGCGGCGCAGAGGTTTGATGAGACCCGTGGATTCAAATTCATATCATATGCCGTTTGGTGGATCAGGCAGGCTATCCTTCAGTCACTTGCCGAGCAGGCCAGGATTGTAAGGCTTCCTGTAAACAAAATAGGGTCAATTAACAGGATCAACAGGGCATATTCAAAGCTTGAGCAGGAGTATGAGCGTGAGCCATCGGCGCAGGAGATAGCTGATCTGCTTGAGGTTGCCCCCGATGACGTAAAGGAGGCGATACGAACCAACGGCCGGACACTGAGCATGGACGCGCCGATCAGTTCGGAAGAGGATAACAACATGTACGATGTTATGCCGAATGATGACACTCCGAGTCCTGACCGCAATCTTATCAATGAATCGCTCTCATACGAGATCGAGAAGGCTCTAAATACACTCTCCCCACGTGAGGCCAGGGTACTGAAACTTTATTTCGGTATAGGAATGAAGCACCCCTATACACTTGAGGAGATAGGAGAGGAGCTGAGCCTGACACGCGAAAGGGTCAGACAGATAAAGGAAAAAGCGATCAAGCGGATACAATTTACTACACGCTGCCGCATTTTAAAATCCTACCTTGGTTGATAATTCCAAATCAGTATCATCATGAGTCACCTGGTCGCACCTTCACTTCTGGCAGCTGATTTCTCAAACCTTGCCAGTGAGGTTGAAATGGTTAATGACAGTGTCGCTGACTGGCTTCACCTTGACATAATGGATGGACTGTTTGTACCGAATATCTCATTTGGTTTTCCTGTTATTGAGGCTGTACGCGATATCACTGTCAAGCCACTTGATGTCCACCTGATGATAGTAGACCCTGACAGGTACCTTGAGCGGTTCAGGGATGCAGGAGCAACGACACTGACGGTTCATTATGAGGCATGTCACAATCTCCACCGCACAGTGACAGAAATACGCAAACTGGGTATGAAGGCAGGGGTGACGCTTAACCCTCATTCGCCGGTAATCCTGCTTAAAGATATCCTTCCCTATATTGATATGGTGCTTCTTATGACCGTGAACCCGGGCTATGGTGGGCAGGTTTTCATCCCGGGAAGCATAAACAAGATCGGCGAGCTGAGAAGCATGATCGACGAGGAGGGTTACGATGTTCTTATCGAGGTCGACGGAGGCATTGATCTTCAGAATGCCCCGGTGCTGGTACATGCGGGGGTTGATGTGCTTGTGGCCGGCAACACTGTCTTTTCAGCATCCAATCCTGCGGAGGTTATCAGGATGCTGAAGGAGCCCGTATGAGTCAGTTCTTATCCGTTTAACTGACTATCAATCCAGGTAATTATATCATCATATTTACCGGCATCAAACCATTTTATTTCAGTGTCCCTGCTCCACCATGTGATCTGTTTACGTGCATAGCGCCGGCTGTTTCTTTTAATGAGTTCTATTGCACGGTCGCGACTTATCACCCCGTCGAAGAAGCTGAACATCTCACGGTAACCAACGGTGTTAAGTGCATTCAGTCCCCTGTGCTGGGTGAGCGAGGCAGCCTCCTCCTCCAGTCCGGCCGCTATCATGCCGTCAACACGCCTGTCAATCCTGGCATAAAGATCATCCCGGTGGCGTGTCAGCCCTGCCTTGATAATCCTGAAGTCGCGTTTCCTGATTCTTGATGTAAGGAATGATGAATATGGTTTTCCCGTGCTTTCAGTTATCTCAAGTGCACGAAGAATCCTCCTGGGATTATGCAGATCAACCCTGGAATAGTGATCCGGATCAAGTAACCTGAGAACAAGCCGTAATCCTTCAATCCCCTCTTTCCTGTACAATTCCATGTATTTCTCCCTCACCCCGGGGTCAGTGTCGGGGATATCATCCATTCCCCGGCAGACAGCATCCATATATAACATCGATCCTCCTGTCATGATGACAACATTTTTGCCGCTGAAGAGTATTGGGAGGAGTGAGAGAACGTCACGTTCATATAAGCTGATGCTGTAATAATCAGTTACTGAGATGAATCTTATGAAGTGATGTCTGGCGCGGGCGAGTTGTTCATCATCAGGGGCAGCGGTGCCTATTCGCATCTCCCTGTAGAACTGCCTTGAGTCACATGAAATAATATCACATCCTAAATGCAGTGCGAGGTTTATGGCAATATCCGTCTTTCCCACACCAGTTGGTCCGGGAAGTACGATAAGAGTGTTTTCCATGGGTAATGAAGCCGGAGAAGACTATTCTTCCTCTTCCTCTACATTTTCGATGCTGTCAAATTCACCGAGTGTTTCGTCATCTTCTGAGTCAAAAAAGATCTCATCGTCAACTACTTCTTCTTCCTCCTCATCGGTAACAATCAGGTTGTTATACTTTTTGCGTGAGACACCTCCGAAAGTGACCTGCTTTGGAGGCAGACCCTTTGAGTTTGTGCACAGGGGATATTCCCTTCCGTCCATCTCCTTGCTTTCGCCAACATATTCTATAAACAGTGCTCTTTCATTGAAGAAGTCGAAGACATAGAGCAGTTTCTGGTTCTTGCGGAAGATGATGTCTTCAAGGAGAGCATTATCCATAGTAGATGACCCGGCGCCCATATCAAAAAGGGTGAACTCCTCCTCTTTCTCCCAACTGTCGGTAGCCATATAAAAGGAGGCTATCTGTGACCTGTCAAACTCGAGCTCCTCCTGGATGGCATTGTGAAAGTCAAGCAGACTTTGACTTTCGAGAAACTCAAACTCCCTCACAAAAGCTTCATCCTCATCAGATAATACCACAAATCTGTATACCATGTTTCTCAATGTTTCAAACGGTGCAATTTAATATTTTTTGAAATACATTCACCTGAGCCTCTTTTTTTTTAAAATGAACTCAATTGTGTCAATGTTATCCGCATAATCCCATAATTCGGGCTGTTGCGATTTGCCAAAAGGCAGCCGTCCATGACCAGCCACGCACTGGATCAGATTTTTATGAGATTCCAGGGTGCTATTGACATTCCGGATATCATTATAGTACTCATAATTTACCACTGCCATCGGGGGGGTAAAAGAGCTGTCATTCCTGAGAAGTGAGAAGCCTGTGTCGGTAAATGATTCCCTGTTGACAATCATAACTGCCTTGTTGTGGTCATAATTGACTGCATATTTATGATGTTCCCGGAGTCTTTTCCATGATGCCCAGTGTGCCGCCATTGGAATAATGTCATATCCATCAGGCAGAAATAGCTTGGATACATTACGGCATCCCAATCCGAAGTAAGAGAAGATATCATTACCGAGAAGCACAAGCTCCTCATCAGTCTCCGATCCATCAATAACGGCTATACTGTTCCGGTTGCGTCTTATTATTGATGGGATGTTTCTGAAATAGTAATCAAAATACCTTGAGCTGTTATTGCTGCCGGTGGCAATTACGATATCAAAACCTGTAAGCTTTTCTGACGTCAGATGGATTTTATCTGAAAACCGTGGCTCAATAGCCAGAAGTGTTTCAGCGACGGCCTGCATCATTATTTCGTCTTTTGTACTCAGTCTGGCATGAAGCCTGTTGCCGGTTATCAGTACGCAGAGAAAATCGTGGAAGCCGGCCATTGGAATATTGCCTGCCATGACCACTCCAACTGTCAGGGCCTTATATTCAACTCGGGTATCAGGGTATCCTGATAGCCACCGGGTAAGAGTCTCGCGGGTAAGGGTCTCTCCGACAGACCTGAGAGACAGCGTTACATTTTCAGGAGTGAACCATGGATTTGAGAGATGTGCCGCACCGACAAGGCCTGAGAGCTTCCCGGCAAGACCAGATGTCATGCCTGCCGCCGCTTCGCGCATTACCTGTCCCAGTGAGGCGAAAGCATCTATTCTCTGCTCTGGATTAAGTTCTCCCGTTTTCACACGGGCAAAGGTAGCAAAATGATGAAC
>JALOMO010000057.1 GCA_025455395.1 Bacteroidales bacterium | reverse complement strand
CCGGGTAGAGACGCCCCGAAGGCTTTCGGTAAGTTATTCAAACAAGGCAATGGCATACCGTCATCTCACAATGCCGGATTCAGCCCTCTTCTGTTATGAAAAGGCTCTTTCACTATGGAAAGATAACCGCACGGCAAAAAGCAACATGAGTGTACTTATGGGAGGGGCACCTATTAAACCCGGACTTATCGAGTCGCTTTTTCCTCCTGACAGGAATAAGAAATAGAAGCCGTAATCAGGAACAGAACTTTTAATGTCTGACAGGATAATAAGTTAAAATATAATACTATGAAAAGGGAAGCTTTCACTATTCTATTTATTACCGGCTTTTGCATGAGCATAGAGGCTCAGGATGCAGGCCAGACATGGGGGATCAAATTCTCCGGGTATGTCAAGACTGATATTATTTATGATACAAGGCAGACCTCAGCGGCCAACGGAATCAGGGAAGGGCATTTTTACCTGTATCCTGATGATGTACTATATGATTCTGATATGAATGACCTTAACGCCAATTCTTCGTTTCACATACTTAATATTCAGTCGCGATTAAGAGGTGACATAACCGGTCCTGATGCTTTCGGGGCAAAGACTTCAGGAGCCATTGAGGCAGAGTTTTTTGGTACCGGTGAGAGTGACCTTAACGGATTCAGGCTGCGGCATGCGTATGTTCTTATGGACTGGCCGCATGTTACTTTGCTTACCGGGCAGTATTGGCATCCGATGTTTATAACCGAAAGTTTCCCGGGGACAATAAGTTTTAATACCGGAGCTCCGTTTACACCATTCAGCCGTAATCCACAGGTAAGGATCACTGGTAAGTTAGGGGCAGTAAGCCTGACAGCGGCGGCCTGGTCAGAGCGTGACTTTGTCTCATCCGGCCCTGACGGAAACAGCAACAAGTACCTGCGCAACAGCGGAATACCGGGCCTGCACTTTCAGGTGAGAATCCCTGCCGGGGATCTATTCACGGCCTGGGCCGGGGTTGATTACAAACGCCTGAGGCCCGAGATCAGGACCTCTGCCAATGCTGAAACGGATGTAATGGTAGGGAGCGTTTCTGCATTTGCCAATATCAAGATAAAGACAAAACCTGTCCACATAGCTATTATGGGCGTATACAGTCAGAATGCCAGTGATATGGTCATGATAGGAGGATATGCGGTATCTGAGATTACAGACGAGGTGAACCAGTTTAAAAAGTATACAACACTGAATACAGCGAACCTGTGGATTGATGTTAACACTACGGGCAAGAGAGTAGCATTCGGAATCTTCAGCGGATACAGCAAAAATCTTGGGTCAGGGGATATCATCACCGGGACCTCATACGGGCGAGGAAATGACATAGATCACCTCTTCAGGATATCACCCAGGATTACGATCACAGAGGGCAAACTGAGTTTTGCCGGTGAGGTGGAGACGACAACTGCTGCGTACGGTACCATTGGTTCAGAAGGAAGGGTTTCAGACACACACAACGTCACCAACATAAGATTATTGCTGAGTGTAATCTATCGCTTCTAAATGGAAACCGAGTGAAAGTCATTACCTGCTTTAAGGATCAGGTTGTTGATCTCATCGATTGCCTGAGCGGCTGAATAACGAAGGTGGCTTTCCCTGAAGAGGAAGTCAGCATGATTGTCAGGCTCAATACCTCTTTCAATGCACGAAGCCTGGTGGAGAAGACGGATTGCTGTTAGATTTTTCCATGCCCTGAGGGTATTGAGCAGCAGCCTCCCATCGATATATTTGCCCTTGTACAGGTCCAGAATCCTGTCGAGGGTTGAGAGGCTGTCCAGTCCATGTTTAAGTGCATAGAGACGTATGATACCTGTCAGAGGCATCAGAATCCTCTTTATATCGGTCTTCTCTTCACCAAGAATGGATGCTGAAGGTGCTAACTGTTTCCATGCCAGGGACATATGATAGAAGTAAATGTCGTTTGTCCTCAGGCTTCTCTTTACATAGTCACGCAGTTCATTGCAAAGTGACTGATCACCATAGCTGTACCGGAAATCGAAAAAGATGCTTACCTCAAGCAGTTCTGAGGGGCCGGGTGTTCTTATCCAGTCTGAGAAATAACTTTTCCATGTTTCGACAGGCTGGCACCACTTCGGATTTCCGGCCATGTTGTCGCCTTTGCACAGGTGGTAACCTGCAGCGGCCAGCATAATATTGACTTTTTTGCCCAGGGCCAGGAAGTATTTATGAGCTTGATCCAAATCCTTTCCAGCGAGATTTTCAAGTATGAATGCGTTGTCCTGATCGGTTAAAAGACTTTGTTCCATTCTTCCGGCGCTTCCTGTCTGGATAAATGCAAACCGGCATGGCGGAATACCCATCTCCTCAATGCATATCTCAAGGACTCTTCTGCAGATTTCATCGGCGGTGGATGAGAGTTGCAGAGATACTGACCAGGGGTCAGCATGGCCGAGAAGCATGGCGATGGCAGTTTTACGGCTATTGAGGAAGCATGATCTCAGTGCACCGGCAGAGCCAGCTCTGGCAATTTCACTTTTAAGCAGCCGGGGTGTAAGGCTATATGCATGAGTCAGCTCCCTGAGCGTGACTACTCCGGCAATCTTATTTTCATTCGTAGTTACCAGCAGGCACTTCACATCCTTGTTTCTCATCCGGCCGAATGCCTCCTCCAGCGGAGCAGTACCTTTTATGAAAGCCGGAGGTGACTGCATTAACCTGAAGGCCTCTGTCTCTGACGATGCTCCCTCGGCGAGCCTGAACCCGATCATTGCCGAATCGATCACACCCATGGGAATACCTGACTTATTAACCACTGTCACAACAGAGATGTCATTTTCATCCATTAATGTCAGTATCCGTGAAACAGGAGTGTTTTCGCTGCATTCGACATGCAGTCTCATATATGCTGCAACAGGGGTTGACATCATAATGGCAGCGGCAAAGTCGGCCGATCGAGAGACAGGTATTTCAGGGCTCATAGATGCCACCGACAGAGGCTCTATTGTCCCTTCGCACCATATTTCCTCAGCACCGGCTTCGACAATGATTATGCTTAATAATGCCCTTATCAGGGTTCCGTTACTTGTCCTGAGCACTATTTCCCTGCCATAAATATTTTCCCTTTCGGCCAGCGAATGCCTGAACTCCATTAACTGAAGCTGATCCGCAAACAATGATTCAACCGTTTGATGCTTCAGCTCCTGAAGATCAAAAAAGCCGAGCATATCAAGAACAGGTTTTGTGGCATCTGTAAATCTTGCTTTTTTCCCGTAGGTTATGCGGAAGAAGCCTGTTGTGATATAGTTCAGGAGCGGATCAGGCGGAGGCATATCGGGATATGTAGAGAGATTCTTGACAGGGCGTATCACGACCATTACCGCCTTGTTATCACCTAACAGGATTCCTGAGAGGTCAGCATGTGCATTGATGATGCTTCCGTTCTTAATCCTCAGCTGGCACACCAGGTAAAGTCTTGTACTTAACTCATCAAACAATGCCTCCGGGTCATTTGTGACTGCAAAATCCTGTGAACTTATAATATCGGAAATTTTGAGTTGCTGCAGCTCATCTTCAGTGTATTCAATCCATGAAAGGAGTGTTTTATTGGCCTGCAATCCCTGGCGAGACCAGATAACGACTCCTTCAGAAGCTGCCTCGGCAAGGGTTCGGTAGAGCTCCCTCGATTTGCGCAGTTCCTCTTCTGCGCTGCTTCTTTTTATTTCTAATTTATGACTTTGTCGTGAGATGGCAACCAGAAGCGAAAGTATCACAAGACCAAATACACCGGAGATCAGTAGCGCTCTCATCTCCATCATGCGTATTTCAGTCCGGACATCCTCTATATATATTCCGGTTCCTACCACCCAATGCCATGGCTCAAAAAGTCTGACATAAGAGAGTTTGGGCACAATCCGGGTAGAGTCGTCGTTCCACTGCCACATATATTCAACATAGCTCTCACCTTCAGAGGATACGGCTTTGACAAATTCAACGAATATGGCCTTGCCCATGGAGTCATGAAAGTCTGTAAGGTCTTTTCCGTTCAGATCCGGTCTGTAAGGATGAGCTATCATTCGCGGATACATATCGGTTATCCAGAAGTAGTCTTTAAGGTCTTTTCCATATCTGATGGCATTGATGGCCGACCTTGCCTCAGCTCTTGCAGCAATGCTGTCAAGGAGCCCTTCAGCTTCCATTGCCTGATAGTGCTCCATGAGGCTGTAAACTGAAGAGGTCATCTCATGAATAAGATTCCGCTTGCGGTCCATCATCACTTTTTCAAAAGCAGGGATAAGGTAAAGGAAGATCATCCCGGCAAAGAGGATGAAGGCCAGCACTGCAGGTAGGTCAACCTTCACAAGGAATCGTCTTTTTGCCTTAACAGGGTTACTGTTCATGGGTTGTCTTATATCATTTTTTCATGAAACAGGCGAAGAATTCTTTTTTCAGAGTCAATCACCGAGAAGGCAGTCCTTCCTTTTCCTCCGGTGACAGGGGGTAACAGGAGCATGGTCATTTCATTTCCCAGATGGATTGTGTCATTCGGAACGGAATGGATTGCTCTTACAAATGAGAATGACCCCCGGTTTGAGAAATAGGCATGTGATTTATGGGAATGCCCTGATAATGAATAAGTTAAATTTCGGCTGTCCATAAATTTCCAGAGATCGTCCAAATGGCGTTTCTTCTCTACATATCGGGTCGTTGACCCGGTCAGATCGGGGAAGATATAGTGTGACAGGAGCATTTTCAGCCCGTTCAAAGCTACGATCTCATATTCAGGGAGGGATTTCAGGTATTCTTTCTCCATATCTCCAAGGTCATTCGGATCCTCACTTTCGAATGACCAGACCCGGCCGGCAGCTCTGTTTCTTCTCTCTGCAGGTGATAAAGTGAACCATGTTTCAGGGAAGACGAATCCGTTAGAATAGGAAGGAAATCTTTGAGAAGCGAATAGATCGTGATTTCCGGGAACAACCCACCGGCAGTTGGCTCTTATCATATCAACACACTGCCTGGCGCTCCTGGCAAAATGATAATTATAGAATCTGCTGTCGTAACCGGTTATGTCTCCAAGGCATGCCAGTTCGTCACACCTGGTTGAATCAGCCATCCTGAGGACTCTCTCAAGCATGGATACATTTTCATGGATATCAGTTATTATTCCAATCTTCATACGGCAGGACAAGGTTCTTGTTTACTACCGGTCTCTCAGGGCCGGTTTCTGAACTGTACAATTAGAAGAATGAGACCTGATAAAAAGATTAAAGTCAATATGATAGCCCAGTAATTGATGATGCGGGCTTCTGCAAACATTATGTAATCAGAGGTCAGGAAATGATCCCCTGTGACAGGCCAGGCCAGTTCACCTCCGGATATCAGATATCCGTTGGTTTTAATGACCTTTGCAGGCATGACTATCTGAAGAGTATAGTCTTCAAAGAAGATCGAGGGATTAAGTCTTTCCATGACAACATTCTGTGCAGTGTCCAGTTCTGGGCTGAACCGGCTGCATATTTTCTCTCCCAATATCGGGATACAATTATTGGACATGTTGCGATCCGGTTCAATGATTTCATTAAATGCATTCTCATGCAATCTGAGGATTTCAGTCGTAAGTGAGTCTTTCCCCGAAGCTTCACACAGTCTTCCGGCTTCTTCTATCCAGTCAGAGATAAATGACTTTGTTGTCCACAGGTCTCTCTTATGGTCAAGGGAATCCTTCATTGCATGATAAGCTGTACTGTCAGGGCCTGTGAGTTTTGCGACCATTATCTTTTTCGGGAGCATCATAAATTCAATCTCTTCATTTGAGAGGTAATCCTCTTTGGGATATCCATAAATCATGGTTTTGCTACACTTTTCAGAAAAATAAAAAGTTGTTGTGAACCATTTGAACTCTCGTTTGAAAGCAACTGAGCGAGGTATTCCCCTGTTTGAACCGCTGTCGGAAAGGTAGGATTCGTTTATCGCTTCAGCGCTGTCAAAAATCTTTTCGGCTGTTACATACCACGTGGTATCCCCGTCAGGAGAAATGCTTATCGAGTCATTAGTTGTCCATGTGGAATCAACAGGCACTCGCATTACATTCTGCCCGAATTTATATTCAGTATTCTGCATCTCAACCCTCCTGAGGACAGTTCCGTCACGGTAAACAAAGTTAGTCACCGTTGTTTCGGGACCATTACAGGAGATTACAAACAGCAGAGGCAGCAATAGTGATAGTTTTCTTTTCATTTCTGCGGTGTTTGGTTGCTTCCTTGATGATAACATCAGGCAATTTACACAGATTTTAGAGATAAGCGGACTGCTTATTTGTATAATTATTAAAGAATCAGTTTCTTAGTCCAATCAATACCTCATGGGCAGGATGTATCAGGATTTTTCGGAATATTGCTATTATGGAACAGAGTATGCTGCTGAATACATAGCTCTTCCGACTGGAGTGTCACTACTGATTGTCACCTTCACGCCGCAGGTGACAGGCAACTCAAAGACGATTGTATTTATCCCTGGCCTTGCCTCAGTTATGGACAACTTCAAGGAAACAGTCGTCGAGCTGACCAGACATCATAAGGTTATTTACATAGAAACAAGGGAGAAGAAGAGCGCCAGAATCAATAGAAATCATAGATTCACTGTAGACGAAATTACAGCTGACATAATACACTTTGCAAATCAAAGATTTGGCACCGGTGCCTCTTATGTCATGGCCGGATATTCTCTTGGTGCCACGGTCATTGCCGAGGCGTATGTAAGGCTGAAGCATAAACCTGACAGGATAGTACTTATCGAGCCGAATTCAACATTTAAGTTTCCCGGCTGGCTGGCAATGCTCGCAAGGTTTTCAGGAATTATCTATAATCCATTGAAACCTTTTCTAAAGTGGTACATGAGAAGATTCAGGATAAATCTTAAGGAAGACTATGAAATGTACCTCATCAATTGCCGGATACTTGATGCCGCCGAACCTGTAAGGTTAGGGCGTACTGTCAGGGCATTAAGGCACTATGTTATGGGTGAGTGTCTTGAGGCAGTCTCTGTACCCGCGATGGTCGTTGTGGCCTCAAAGGATATGTTCCACAGTCACGGTGAAGGATCTGACATATCTGAAAGAATCAGGAACTGCAGGAAGCTTGATATGGAAGATAACAAGCAGACCCACAGTGCCGAGATGGGGCGGGTAATATGTGACTTTATTTCCTGATCGTCGCTACTTTTTCTCAGGTACAAAAACCAGCTCGATAAGGTCTGCTCTGGCCAGATATTTTCGTGTCAGTTTCTGAATGGTTTTAACTGTAATACCGTTTAGTATTTCATTGTAGTTAACAGCAGCATTGTTGTCTATCCCGGTCAGATAAAAACTTCGAACGGTATTAGCCCAGTAGTTGTTGTGCAGCAGAGCTTCTTCCCTTGTCTTCAGCAAATTGCTGATGGTCTTGTCCAGGTTCTCCCTGGAAGGACCGTTTTTGGCAATACTCTCCAGTTCCCTGTAGATTATTGCCTTGAGCTCATCAGCTCTTTGCGGGTCACATTCAAAGGCAACCATAAGAACAGACTTCTCCACAGGCCTCACCTGAGATGAGGCGTTAACGCTTACTCCATAGGTACCGCCCTCTGCTTCGCGCACTTTCTCGGTGTATACAAGATCAAGAATACCCTTAAGGACATCCATGGCCAGGTAATTTTCCGGAACATATTTCGATTCAGCCGAGTAGCTTATTACAATTGTTGCCTTGGGCACTGCCAGTGGTATCGGAATTTCCTTCTTAACAACTCCTTCAGGTTGTCTTATGCCAAGGTCATTCCAGGTCTCTTTGAGTTGCTTCGAGGGAAGCGATCCTATATATCTGGCAGCCATTTCACGGGCAACTGACTCTTCAATGTTGCCTGTAATGAAGAAGGTAAAAGCCGAGGCATCATCAAAAGCCGTCTCATAAATGTGGTTAACGTCTTCAAATCTTACCTTTTTTACTGATTCCGGTGTCAGAATGAATGTTCGCGGATGATAGCCGGTCATATTCAGGCTGAGGCTGTCAGACATCATCTTGTTAGGATCCTTCTGCATTGCGGTAATCATTGCTGAGTATCGCCCGATGAGGGCATCAAAGGCTTCCCTGTTGTAATTCGGTCGGGCAAACCTGAGATACAGCAGCTGCATTAATGTCTCAAAGTCCTTCGGTGTTGAAGTTCCGGAGACAGTCTGCATAACCTCCTGCATTCCAAGCGAAACGGATGCTTTCTTTCCGGCAAGCATTTTGGTAAGTGTGGGATTGTCGAACTCTCCTGCTCCGTACATAGATATTATCTGTGGAAAGAGACTGATGGAGGGCACAATCGAGTCTGCGTATAATGAGGCTCCTCCGAACGCAAAACCTGTTAAAGTGACATTGTCTTTTTCGAAGTCAGCATGCTTAAAGACCACTCTTGCACCGTTTGAGAGGGTCCATTCTGTGGCACTGAACTGGTCAAGAAGCTTTGTATTGATGATCTCTGCGCCGGTAAGAGTCTCACTTATAAGGTCAAGTCCGCCTGCAATATCTTCATAGGGAGCTATTTCTGCTTCGCGTACTTTTTTTACCAGCGCAAGGGCCTCCGGTTCAGAAAGATGATTATTGCCTTCAGGGCCTTCAACTATGATATAGCTGTTATCTTCCACGACCAGTGCCTTAAGCCTGGCAGAGACCTCTTCTTTCGATATCAGGGGGAGGACAACCTTGTAATAGTCATACTGGACATCAAGAGACGGAATGGGCTCTCCGGTGAGGAAATGATCTCTGATCTGTGACGCCCATGAATCATTACTTATCTTGTCGCGCTGTTTGTACATGCTCTCGAAGTTTGCCAGCATTGATGACTTAGCTCTGTCAAGCTCACCCTGTGTGAAGCCATGGCGACGAACACGTTCAAGTTCGGTAAGGGCTGCTTCAAAAGCTTTGCCCTCCTCATCTTCACGGGCTGTGGCCGATAAATTGAAAGCATTGTAGTTTCTGGGTATGAAGGAGTTGTAGCTCAGGCTCCCGGAGACGAACGGTGGCGTACCTTTCTGCAATATCTCACTGAACCTGGTTCGCATCATGCTGTTCATCAGGGAGGTGACAAATCCGTCACGAATATATTCAGTATCCCTTGGTCTGTTATCAGGCACACTGTCAATTATCATCAGACTGACAGATGTTTCAGGAGCTTCAGGGTCTGTAACGAGCAGGTATTTTGTGCCTGATTTTGAGAGAAGAGGGTTCTCGGGTCTTGGAGTTGGATTTTGAGCGGCTGGTATTGAAGAAAAGATCTTCCGAATGCTTGCCTCAACAGCATTAATGTCAAAATCTCCCACCACGGCTATTGCCTGAAGATCGGTGCGATACCATTTATGGTAAAATGCCCGTATAGTATCAGGATGGAAATTCCTCAGGACAGCGGTGTCGCCGATTATATCCCTGACAGCATATTTTGAACCCTCAAAAACCACAGGAAAGATTTTATTCATCATTCTCCATGATGCATCCCTCCTGCTGCGCCATTCTTCTATGATCACACCGCGTTCATTGTTAATTTCCTCATCGGAAAGTGTCAGATAATCTGACCAGTCGGCAAGAATCATCAGGCATGTGTCTGTCAGACCCGGTTTATCTACAGGGACATCACTGATATTGTAGACTGTCTCATCCCAGCTTGTATAGGCATTGATGTTTCTTCCAAAGGCAACCCCGTGTTTCTCCAGCTTGCTGATGATATCCTTTCCGGGGAACCTCTTTGTACCGTTGAAAGCCATGTGTTCAAGGAAGTGTGCAAGCCCGTTCTGACTATCGCTTTCAAGTATTGCGCCAACGTTCTGTATGATATAAAAACTTGCTCTTCCGGCAGGTTCGGTATTATGTCTGATGTAGTAGGTAAGACCGTTATCAAGCTTCCCGATGCGGTACGCAGGGTCAACAGGGACAGGGTCTCCGGTAACGGTTATTGCATTGGTAACAAGACCCAATGCAATGAAAAATGAAAAAAGAAGTGTTCTTTTCATGACAGCAGTAATTTAATTCTCAGTAAGAAATCAGACAAAACAGAATCCAAAAGTAATAATAAACCATCATTTTAAGATGGTATTTTGGGTTGATTTTATATGCTTTTCAGAAGAGGCCGTGAAGTTCAGCGTTGATCTTGTCAATCACTTCGCTCAGGTGTTCCTTGTTTTCGGGGAAGTCATAATAATCAGCCTCAAGAATTAGAAGTCTGCCAAGTTTGTATGACTCGATCCAGGCCTCGTAACGTTCATTCAGTCTCTTAAGATAATCAAGACGTATTGAGCTTTCATATTCTCTTCCTCGCTTCTGGATCTGGTTTACGAGTGTCGGGACAGAAGCCCGGAGATAGAGCAGAAGGTCAGGGGGTTCAACAAGAGAGCTCATAAGCTTGAAGAGGGTGAAATAGTTTTCGAAGTCACGTGTTGACATCAGCCCCATTGCATGGAGGTTAGGGGCGAAGATATATGCATCTTCATAGATGGTCCGGTCCTGAACGATTGTGTTCTTTGCTTTTTTTATTTCAAGAACCTGGCTGAATCGCGAGTTAAGAAAGTAAATCTGTAAGTTAAATGACCACCTCTGCATGTCTTCATAGAAGTCATTAAGATATGGATTCTCATCAACATCCTCATAATGAGCCTGCCAGCCGTAATGTTTAGAGAGTAACCCAGCCAGAGTCGTTTTGCCTGATCCGATGTTCCCTGCTATAGCTATGTGCATAAAATCACCTTATTAAATCTGAGTTAAATATAGAAAAAAGGGAGGGAGAAGTGGCGGATGTTGATAAAAAGATTTCACATACCGGCAATCTTCAACACTCCTTCAATAAATTCCCTGTCATTTGAAAGTCTGGGCATTTTATTCTGCCCGCCGAGTTTGTTTTTTTCCTTGAACCATTTATAGAATGTACCAGCAGGAACCACTCTTACGAGAGGCATTGTAAGCGTGAGGTCCTTGTATCGCTTTGCCTCATAATCAGAGTTGACTTCTTTCAGAGTTGAATCGAGTATTTCGGTGAAGTGATCAAGGCTGTCAGGTTTTTTGTCAAATTCAATAATCCATTCATGTGATCCTTTGGTGTCATTTCCCATGTACACCGGCCCTGCGGTGTATTCTGCAATATGTGCTTCAGTGGCCTGGCATGCTTTCTCCAGTGCTTTTTCTGCGTTATCAATAATGACCTCCTCCCCGAAGGCGTTGATGAAGTGCCTTGTGCGACCTGATATCTTTATTTTATGAGGGGAGAGGCTTGTAAACACCACAGTATCACCTATGACATATCTCCAGAGTCCGCAGTCTGTTGAGATCACCATCGCATAGTTGACATCCGTTTCCACCTCGCCCAGTGACAGGCTGGTCGCATCTTCCTTACCGATCTGGTCAGCAGGGATAAATTCGTAATAGATACCATAATCAAGCATCAGCAGCATGGAATTGTCAGAAAGATCATCCTGTATTGCGAAGAAGCCTTCAGAGGCATTGTAGGTTTCCATATAGTGCATTTCAGGATGAGGCAGCAGACGCCTGTACTGCTCTCTGTAAGGGGTAAAGCTTACACCACCGTGAAAAAACACCTCAAGGTGAGGCCACACTTCGTGAAGAGTAGCTTTACCGGTCTCCTTAAGTATATGCTTTATCAGCACAAGATACCAGGAGGGCACACCTGCGATGCTTGTTACATTAGTCTTTAACGAGGTTTTAGTAATCATCTGCATCTTCTCCTCAAAATCCGGGATGAGGGCTATACGAGCCGGCGGAGTGCGGATAAGGTCAGTATAGAAAGGAGCATTCTCGATTAGTATTGCAGACAGATCTCCATACAATGATTTGTTGCTGAAGCTATTTACCTGGTGACTACCTCCGAGAGTGAGGCCCTTTCCTGTAAAGATCCTGGTTGAAGGATTGATAGCAGTATATAAAGCAAGGCAATCTTTTGCACCTCTGTAATGTGTACTCTTAAGGGTCTCAATTGTCACAGGTATAAACTTGCTTTTTGTACTGGTGGTGCCTGATGACCTGGCAAACCATTTCACTTCTCCGGGCCACAGGAGGTCTTTTTCGCCAGCCCTGAGCCTATCAACATAAGGGATCAGATCCTCATAATCCTGAAGCGGAACATGGTTACGATACTGCTCTTGTGTGGTGATCAAGTCATAACCATGTTCTTTTCCCCAGGCAGTATTACGACTTACATGCAGAAGACGCCTTAATGTTTCCTGCTGGATTTCAAGAGGGTGACGTTTAAAGAAGTCAATTTGCCGAAGCCTTTTTGTATTCAGCCATTTAATTACGGAAGGAATGATCGGCATCACTTTCTATTTGACATCAAAGATAATATAGAGTTTGTGATTCATCTGAATATCTCCTTCAATACCTGGAGAGACTTTATATGTCTGATGCCGGGAAGATGAAGCTGGTAATATCTTACCATCTGGTTGAGCAGCCCTGTACGTTCTTCACCTGTCAGATGAATATCTGCAAGCTCACCGGCTGTTGCCTTCAGCAAGCGGTTAAGAAGGGCAGCAAAGCCAGGTTCAAGGTAGTCCGGATTCATGGGTGGGTCTGATGTGAACTGCCCGCTTAACATATCAAAGTAACACCCTGAAGCAGGTGATGATGACGGACCGATACCGGCATATGCTGTCAGGGTTACCAGAAACCAGAGGTGAAAATTGCTGATCCCCTCAACCATCTCGTCAAGCGAAATGACAGAGGATTCGATGAAAGTGTAAAGAGCGAGGTTGACATCCTCCTCCCTGATGATATTGTTGAGCAATTCACCCATGAACATGGCAATGGAGCTGCGACGGATATCTGCGGGGATATTCCTTGGTATATAGCTCAGATTGAGCTCCTTAAGATTATGGATCTCTCTGTTCTCGTAATGGTATATTTCAAGGTCAAAAATATAGAGAGGTTGAAAATATGTATATTTTGTACTTCCTTTCCTTGAGGAGATGCCTTTGACCATGACCGATAGTCGTCCGTATTCACGGGTATAGAAATGGACAATCAGCGAGTTGTCAGAATATCGCACATGATGAAGTAATATGGCTTTTGTTTTAACTATCATCTCCTTCCAGTATCATGCCAAATGTATTAAAGTTTTGAGGAGTGAGTACAACAGATAAGCGGCTTGGTTAAAAATATGTATTTTTACTTTTCAACTTTCAATTATGAACCTGAGGTCAAAGGATCAGCTTCTCAAGCGTGTCGCACGTCTTGCGCGGCAGAATACGGAGCTTGAAGAGATGCTGAAAAAGCTCGAACGGGAGAAAAATGAGCTTCTTGACGCTAACGAGCGATACAAGCTACTTCTGGAAAAGCACAAGCTTTCTGCCGTCAAAGCCGAGGAAGAAGAAAGAACTCTAAGGTTTAATATGGTGACGGTTCTCTATGCCGATATACATGGGTTTTCGAAGCTTGTGGAAGAGATGGACTCTGCCCAGCTGATGGATGAGCTTGACGGGATCTTTTATGAATTCGATCAGATTGTCAAAAGGTATCATATTGAAAAGATCCGTACCATTGGAGACACTTACATGTGTACCGGTGGCATCCCGCAAAAAAACATCACAAATCCTGTTGATGTTGTGATGGCGGCTCTTGAAATGAGATATTTTCTCGATACTTACGAAAGATCGAGGAGAGGTGATGCAAAAATCTGGGAGCTAAAGATAGGTATTCATACTGGACCAGTAACAGCCTCTATTTCAGGAAAGAAGAAGATCTCGTATGATGTTAAGGGTGAAACTGTAAACACTGCAAGCCGGATAGAAGCTGTTTCTGAGAAAGGTTCCATCCTGATTTCAGTGATGACATATGAACTTGTTAAAGAGTTTTTCTGCTGCGAATATTTCGGGAAGCTTCCCGTGAAATATACGGGTGACCTGCAGATGTATCAGGTACAGGGTCTTCTCCCTGAATTTTTGTCTGACGGAAAAGGCATGATGACAAATGCTGCCTTCAAGACCAAATTTGCTCTGATGCAGTTCACTGATATACAGGAGGTTATTCTTGACAAGCTTGAAAGGGAACTCCCTGGATACCTTCATTACCACAATGTAAAACATACTGTTGACGTAGTAACAGAGGTTGAGCTTATTGGTTGGGCCGAAGGATGTAGCGATGAAGAGATTTTGCTGCTTAAGACTGCAGGATTATTTCATGATGCAGGGCACACAGTTTCATATGATGACCATGAATTTCACAGCACTGTTCTGGCTCGCGAGATGCTTCCCGCATATGGGTACAGCATGGAGCAGATTGACCGTATCTGTGAGATCATTATGTCAACAAAGCTTCCACCCAGACCCGGAAACCTTCTGGAGGAGATAATTTGTGATTCTGACCTTGACTATCTGGGGAGAAGCGATTTCATTCCTGTGTCCAATACACTATTTGAAGAACTTAAGGCTCAGAATAAGATAACCAGGCTCAACGACTGGAATAAGCTTCAGGTCAGGTTTATATCAGGTCATCAGTATTTTACTACCACCGCCAGAAGTCTCAGGGAAGTGAATAAACAGTTGCAGATAGAAAGAATTCAGAGTCTTATTACGGAAGAATGATCACCTGATAATGAGCATCTTGGTAACCTCTGCAATACTTCCATCCTCATTTGTGCAAAACACAAGGTATACACCACTGGTAACCCTTGCTGAGCGATAGTTTCTAAGATCCCAGGTAGCCTGGCCTCCGCTTGAAGTGGTTTCCCATACCAGGTTACCACTGATATCTGTTATCTTAACAGATGAATTCTCGATGAGTCCGGTTATCGTAACAACTCCTTCAAAATCTTCCCTGACGGGATTGGGAAAGACATACATGGCTGAATAGTCATTTTTCCCTGTAGTAGCATCGCCCCTGAAAGAGACAATACCTTCTGATGTTCCAAACCATACGTCGCCGGTCAATCCGTTAACAGATACTTTAACAATATTGTCTGAAAGAAGAGGGCTGTTTGAAGTATTGAAATGATAGATCTGTTCCTTCCCATCTTCTGAAAACAAATAGGCTCCCGAACTCATCGTTCCGAACCATTTCCTGTCAGCCCCGTCGACTGCTATTGAGGTGACGGTCTCTGTTCCCAGCAGATAGTCTGCCAGTCCTGACCCGTCATTCCTGGGGATCTTTATCCTGGAAGCTTTGAGGTCAGTGGAGAAGGCCTTTGATGGATTAAAATAAACAGCCGGACCCCGGTCGGTTCCAATCCAGATATTTCCCCCGATATCAGATGATATTGAGAAGAGATTGTTCATTACAAAGCCCTCGGTGTCCTCAACCTGCAACCTTAAGTAGCGGTCGTCGGAAATGGTTTCTGGTGTTCCCGCGGGGTCATAGATTAGCAATCCGTGGCCGCGGGGAAGCAGAACCCATAAAAACCCGTTTCTATCAATAGTCATATCACCTGCTACAGGTACATTTGGGGAGAGTGCTACAGAAACCCAGTTTCCATCCTTCAAAAGAGCCTTGAGAATGCCCGGTACACCTGACTGGGTCATCCAGAGGTTTCCTGATTTATCGAATACGAGGCCGCAGACACGGGTATAATTTTCACCCGGAATGATGCTTGCGAGAGGAGAATTATACTGGTTGAAATTCTTAATCAGGGAACCAGCCTTGAACTCATATAATCCATTTCCCCATGATGAGACAAAAATATGCTCACTATCAAGCGGATCTGCAACTACTCTCATGGCATCACGATCAGCCGGTTCATAAAGTATAATGCTGTTCCAGCTTTCTCCTGAGTTTGCAAAAAGCTGGAAAGGTCTGTATACATTTCCCCAGGCGTTGTCAACGGTTCCACCGGTGATCAGGCTTGATTTACCTGCAAAATGTATGTCTGCAACGTTATTTGTGTAGGGTCCGGGCAATGTATAATAATTGTATTTGCTATAATCTGAAGTCGAAATCAGTCCGTTGGATAAGTCTGCAATCCACAGTTTACCTTTAAATGTAAACGAATTTACAGGGTTCACAGCAGCCCATCCGTAACTGGTTATCTCCCTGATAATGGATCCCATTCCTGATAACATCAAGACTGAGGATGAGAGTGATACTGCAACGCCATTATCAGTAGCATCGACTGATCTGACACTGCCGGATGGTCTTTCAAGAATTAATCCTGCCTGCTGTCCGGGCACGATGCGAAACAGGCTGTCTGTTCCTGCAGTATTCCCGGGTTTGTTTATGAACAATGCCCCGTTGTAGTCAGCAATCTTATTATATTTAGAATCAGGGAAAGGCATTCCTTGCAGTCTCTCCCAGTTTCCGAAGTATGACAGACCTGTCCGGTCACGAGGAGCGGAGAAGACTCCTTTAGCGGTGGCAGCATAGATCCGGTCTCCAAGAAGAGAGGTGCCATATACCTCATTGGTTTCTCCATCAGGAGCGGGTCTCCAGGTGTCAACCACGTATCTTCCTGCAATATCGAGTACCACAATACCGAAGCTTGCCGCCAGCAGTGCACGGCTTCCGGTCACTGTCACATTATAAATCTCTTTAAGTCCTGGGATATATTTGTTTTTAATATCTGGAATATTGACAATAACTCCTTTTCTGACCAGGTCTACTCCGGTATTACGATAAATGATGATCAATGTCTGCTCCTGCTCGCACCACCCGATGTTTCCAATCAGGGTCTCATTCAACCCTGATACCCTTGATAATGAAGAAACGCCTCCGGTAGCGAGATCAGCAATCAGTACTGAGGCTCCCGCAGAGGAGAATATTTTATCACCTCCCCCGGCAACACAGTATGATGAGCTGTAGGAGAGGTGATCCTGCCATGATCCGACAACTCCCTGACCTCCCAGAAGAAGTGGCATGAGCAGAAAGAATAATCCATGCACTAATCGCATCATTTTATTAAGGCATTGATCAGATCATATTTATTATCATCCATGGTGGGTTGTCAGGAAATTTATTAATTTTCTCATTGCCTGTGCCCGGTGCGATATCCTGTTTTTCTCTGACAGCGGTATTTCAGCGAAGGTCTTTTCGTGTCCCTCCGACAAAAACACCGGATCATAGCCAAAGCCCTCCTTTCCTTTTCTGACCTCAATTATCTCCCCCTCAACTGTTCCCTCAAACAGATACTCCTGGTTATTGAATATCAGGGCAATAACTGTTCTGAATCTGGCTTTTCGGTTTCTCTTACCCTCCAGAAGCCCAAGCAGTTTGGTTATATTGGCTTCTGAGTCTTTATTTTCTCCTGCGAATCTTGCAGAATGGACCCCCGGAGCACCACCGAGTTCATCTACCTCAAGACCGGTGTCGTCTGCAAAGACATTCATTCCGGTCCTGTCATAGACATACCTTGCCTTAAACAGAGCATTGTCTGCAAGTGTTTCACCATCCTCAGGGATATCCTCAGAAATGTCAACATCGCCCAGGCCGATAACTGTATAACTGTCGTCAAGCAAGGAAGCTATCTCCCTGATTTTGTGTTTATTGTTTGTAGCAAAAATAAGTTGCATCTGTCTCCGGGAATATTCAGCAAATTTAATCAATCGAACTTCACAGGTGTGCGGGAGCTTACAAATCAGTGAAATAAAAACTACATTTGTATAGATCAGACTTTAGAATTTCCTCATGAAGCTCAGGATACCGACCGGCATTTTGGCATTAATGCTTCTCATCTTGCCTTTTTTACTTCCGGTTAAGTTAGCTGGACAAGCCGATCAGGCATTAAGGAGTGAGGTTAAGGGAGGCATTTCCGGGGTTTTTCTCTATAAATCTTTTGAGAAAATCGATACCACAGGGAGCAAGCCGGTCATACGTCACCATGAGGGAATAGTCTTTGAAATGACAGGAGGCGAAGGAATAGAGTACTCTTTTTTCATGGATGGTCCTGATGAGCACTGGACACCATGGGCCGGGAGGAATTATAAGGAATATACGAATCTGACTCACGGACACTACAGCTTTATGTACCGGTACAGGAACAGGATGGGGGAGGTTGCAGGTGAGGGCTCCTTCTCATTCAGGGTAAGGGTACCATGGTATATTTCCACCACTGCACTTATACTTTACCCGATCGCTTTGTTTCTTATCCTTATAATGATTAGGCGTCGTACTCACAGGCTTTTCAGGGAAAGACAGAAGAGGCTTGAAGAGCTGATCGAAGAGCGCACGGAGGAGCTGCAGCACGAGAAGGAGAAATCTGACAATCTGCTGGCAAACATGCTGCCTAAAGGCACCGCCGCAGAGATTATGTTAACCGGGAAAGCAGCAAAGACTAAGTACAATTTTGTGACAGTTCTGTTCTCAGACATCCAGGGCTTTACAAGAATAGCAGAGGAGATGAACCCGGAAGTGCTTATTGATGAGCTTGACCGTTTCTTTTTTCACTTTGATTCAGTCGCAGAAAAATACAGGATTGAAAAGATTAAGACCATCGGTGATGCGTACATGTGCGCAGGAGGTATTCCTGAAAGAAACAGGACCAATCCGGTAGAGGTTGTGCTTGCCGCACTGGAGATGCAGAAATACATGGAGACGATGAGGAATGACCCTGCCAATATTGCTGCGCGATTCTGGGATATAAGGGTAGGTATTCATACCGGAACTGTAATTGCCGGAGTGGTGGGCCATAAGAAAATAACATATGACATCTGGGGTGACACCGTGAATACAGCCAGCAGGATGGAATCATCAGGCGAACCAGGTAAGATTAATATATCGGGAACCACTTATGAGTTTGTCAAAGAGTATTTTACATGTTATTACCGGGGGAGGATGCCGGTTAAATACAAAGGTGACCTTGACATGTATTTTGTTACAGGGATAAAACCTGAACTAAGCGAGCCAGACGGCACTCCCAACAGGAAGTTTTTCACCAGAATTGAGATGATCCGCATACTGGATGTGGAAGAGCATGTCTTCGCCAGCTATGCTGAAAATGCCTCCCCTGATCTCTTCTTTCACAGCACTGATTATATCAGAAGTGTGTGCCTCAATGCTGACCTCCTTGCAAGAGCCGAGAATCTTGAGGATCGTGACTATATACATCTCAGGCTCGCATCAGTGTTTCTTTTTTTCGGATATGTCTTTGATTACCATAACCCTCACGCAGCTTCAAGGAAGAGGGCAGAAGAAATACTAACAGTCTATGGCTTTGACAAGTCAACATTTGAAGCTGTTGCCTCACTTATGAGCAGGGCATTCTCTCCAGAACAGGACAGTGCTGCGGGAAGGGTGCTGCATGATGCTGTATATGACTTTACCGGCAGGGTTGATTTTGTCAATATGACGGACAGGCTTTTCAGGGAGGAGATGGCCTATGGTAAGGTTGTTGATCTGAAAGAATGGTTCAGAGAGCTTATCAGTAACGTGCAGGGTAATCCCTTCCTTACAGATACTGCCCGAAGGCTGGAATCTGTATCAAGAGAAACTCAACTGAATGCACTTCAGTCATTTGCAGACGAACGGATTAACAATAACTGAAATCATTTGAAACTTTGTTTTAATAGTGTACTTTTGAAAAATCCTAATATTTGAATTAATGGTTACTCTGGATTGGAACAATCTGCCATTTGGCTATATCAAAGCAAATTACAATATAAGGTGCTACTTCAAGGACGGCAAATGGAGTGAGCCTGAGATATCGGACTCTGAGTTCATAAACATACACATTGCTGCTACCGGGTTGCACTACGGACAGGAGGCATTTGAAGGGCTTAAGGCATACAGGGGTCGAGACGGTAAGATAAGACTTTTCAGGTGGGAGGATAATGCAAGGAGACTCCATTCCTCAGCTTTGGGTGTTAAGATGGAGCCTGTCCCCATTGATATCTTCAGGGAAGCGATCTTTACAGCGGTCAGGCTCAATGAGAAGTTTGTGCCTCCTTACGGATCCGGAGCATCACTTTATATCAGGCCTTTGCTTTACGGTAGCGGCGCTGAGGTAGGAGTGAAGCCTTCATCGGAATACACTTTTATTGTGTTTGTCACTCCGGTAGGACCCTATTTCAAGGGAGGCGTCAAGCCTGTGAACATGCTGATGTGCCGTGATGTTGACCGCGCCGCCCCTCTTGGGACAGGCAATATTAAAGTGGGAGGCAACTATGCCGCAAGCCTCCGGGCTATTGTCAGGGCTCGTGATGAAGGATATGGTAATGCTTTATTCCTGGATGCTAAGGAAAAAAAATACATTGATGAGTGCGGCCCACTTCCTTCAATAACAAATAAGAGCCTTCAGGCAATTGCTCAGAAGATGGGTATCAGGACAGAGATAAGAAGGATACCTGTTGAGGAACTTGCCGAGTTTGAGGAGACCGGTGCCTGTGGCACTGCTGCGGTAATAAGCCCCATTGCAAAGATCATTGATGCTGAAAACGGTAAGATTTACGAGTACTGCAGGGACGGCAAACCCGGACCTGTATCTTTGAAGCTTTTCAACAAGCTTATCGCGATACAGTATGGTGATGAGCCCGATGAATTCGGGTGGGTGACTATAGTAGAGCTTTAGTGCATTCCCTTTTTCAGGGGAACTTATAATCAGCCTATTATGAAAAATTTATCGGTCATTGTGAGGAAATGGCCGTTTGATTGTTATTTTTGACCCAAAGATCAGTCGGTGACAAGCACGGAAGGAGGTATATCCAGATACAGGTTAGGAAGTTCATACCTGACACTTGTCGTAAGTGTATCGCTGGTGCTCTTTCTTCTCGGTATCTTAGGGATGGTTCTTATTAATGCGAGACAACTCTCAGATTATTTCCGTGAAAGTCTTTCCTTCACAATAATGCTTAAGGAAGATGCACGGGAGGCAGATATCAGAATGCTGCAGAAGGAGCTTGACGCCAAACCGTACGTCAAACAGACAGAATATGTTTCGAAAGATGAGGCAGCGGTTAAGCTGGAGGAAGAACTGGGTGAGGATTTTCTCGATTTTCTGGGGTATAATCCCCTTATGCCTACGATTGATGTTTATCTTCTGGCTGATTACACCCATCCTGACAGTGTTATAAAGATCGAAAAACTGATAACAGAATATCCTGTTGTTGGTGAAGTATATTACCAGGAGTCGATTCTTAACCTGATAAATGAGAATGTCAGGAAAATCAGTGTTTTCCTGTTGACTATCAGCGCTCTCCTGTTCCTGATTGCAGTTACAATAATTAACAACACCATCCGGTTATCAATATACTCAAAAAGGTTTCTCATTAACACAATGCAACTTATAGGTGCAAACCGGTCATTCATACGTAAACCGTTTCTCCTTAAGAGTCTTTTCTATGGATTTCTCGCTGCACTTATTGCAATAGGGCTGCTTATGGGGCTGATGTATCTCATTGAGAAAGAGTTTTTTACCCTCTTTACCTATGAAAACATCAACCTTTTTCTACTGCTTTGTCTTGCCCTGATAGCAGCGGGATTGGTCATTAATGCAGTTTCAACATACTTTGCCCTGAACAGGTACCTGGGCATACATGAGGACAAACTATATTATTAAAATATGGGTGCAAAAAAAGAAGATGACAAAAAAACCGGCTTTGCTCTTGGCCGTGAGAATTACAAACTGATGGCTATCGGATTTGCTGTAATAATTGTTGGATTTATACTTATGGCTGGCGGTAAATCAGATGACCCTAAAGTTTTCTCCGAGGATATTTTCAGTTTTCGAAGGATCACCCTCGCTCCGATGATTGTATTGGCAGGGTTCATTTTTGAGATATATGCAATAATGAAGAAGCCCAGGGAGTAAGCTCCTTCAATTTTTTAACTTAATCGCATATAATGAATTGGTATGAAGCTCTGATCTTTGGATTGGTGCAGGGGCTGACCGAGTTTTTACCGGTAAGCAGTGACGGTCATCTGGAGATTGTTAAGTATTTCTTTGGTGGGATTGAGGAGAGTTTCCTCTTTTCTGTGGCTGTCCACGGAGCTACTGTTCTAAGTATCATCGCTGTCTTCTGGAGAGAGATAGCCGAATTATCAAAGGGGGTATTGAAGTTCAGATGGAATGAGGAAACAATTTATTCATCCAAGCTTATTATTTCAATGATCCCGGTTGCGATTGTGGGATTTACAATCAAGGATTGGGTTGAGAGCCTGTTCGTTGCTGACATGAATATTACCGGATCTATGCTGATTGTTTCATCTCTTTTTCTGGCCGTAAGTCATTTTGTAAGGAAGAGGAATAAAGAGATTTCTTTTGGAGGGGCTTTTATCATGGGAATAGCCCAGGCACTTGCAGTGTTACCCGGATTGTCAAGATCAGGATCAACAATATCAACAGGACTGATACTTGGATATCGCAAAGAAGAACTGACAAGGTTCTCTTTTCTTATGGTAATAATACCGATTCTCGGAGCGAGTATGGTTGAGATTCTAACCACAAAACCGGGGGCGGTGGACCTTATCCTGTTTCCACTTATAATTGCATTTATCACTGCCTTTGTTTCAGGATATATAGCCTGCAGATGGATGATCTCCATTGTCAGGAAGGGCAAGCTGGGATGGTTTGCCGTTTACTGCATGATAGTCGGGCTTTCACTTATAATATTTACCTGAGCGTGTTGACGAACTGCTTCAGATTCGAAGAGGGTGAGGTTCTGCTGCTTGACAAGCCTCTTTACTGGACCTCCTTTGACCTTGTCAACAAGGTTAAGACTGCAATAAGGCACCGGTGCGGACTGAAGAAGATAAAGGTCGGTCATGCAGGTACGCTTGATCCTCTGGCAACAGGACTGATGATTGTTTGTACCGGAAAAGCCACAAAACGGATCGAGGAATTCAAGGATCTGACAAAGGAATATACTGCAATAATAAAATTCGGACAGACAACCCCATCTTTTGACCTTGAAAGTCAGGTTGACAAGGCTTATCCTTCTGATCATATTACTCCTGAAGGAATTGCTGTGAAACTGACAGAGTTCCTTGGTGAACAATTGCAGGAGCCCCCACTCTTTTCGGCCAAACTTGTAGATGGCAAAAGAGCTTATGAACTTGCACGTAAAAAGATTGAAAAGAAATTAGACAAAGTAAAAATCGTTTTTCATGAACTTGAGTTGATTGAATATCAAAAGAATGAGGCAAAAATTAGAATTGTCTGCAGTAAGGGGACATATATAAGGGCCTTTGCGAGGGACCTTGGGCTGGCGTTGCAGAGTGGGGCTCATCTCTCAGGACTTAGAAGAGATGCAATAGGCAATTACAGGCTTGAAAATGCACTCACCGTTGAAGAATTCAGGTTTATTGTCGACAATTTGAAACAAAATGATATTTCGCACGTATAATATTTCTTATATAATTCATTTTTGGTATTATGAAACTGTCTCAATTTAAGTACACATTACCCCAGGATTTGATAGCGTTGTATCCCTCAAAAAACAGGGATGAGTCCAGGCTTATGGTTGTGCATAGGGATACAGGTGAGGTTGAGCATAAGGTGTTCAAGAACATTGTCGATTATTTCAAGGAGCAGGATGTTTTGGTATTCAACAATACCAAGGTGTTTCCGGCCAGGCTATATGGTAATAAGGAAAAGACAGGAGCAGAGATTGAAGTATTCCTTCTGCGTGAGCTGAATCGGGAACAGCGACTCTGGGATGTTCTGGTTGACCCGGCCAGGAAGATCAGGATAGGCAATAAGCTCTATTTTGGTGAGGACGACCTTCTTGTTGCGGAAGTAATTGACAACACTACTTCCAGGGGCCGGACCCTGAGGTTTCTTTTTGATGGTACTTATGACGAGTTTAAGCAAACTTTGTATTCTTTAGGAGAAACGCCTCTTCCTAAATTTATTAACAGGCCTGTTGAACCGGAAGACAATGAGCGGTATCAGACAATATTTGCAAAGCATGAAGGAGCCGTGGCAGCACCGACAGCAGGTCTGCATTTCAGTCGCGAGCTGCTGAAGCGGCTTGAGATTGTGGGGGTTGAGTTTGCTGAGATCACACTGCATGTGGGGCTTGGCAACTTCAGGACTGTGGATGTTGAAGACCTGACCAAGCATAAGGTTGATTCCGAAAGGATCAGGATCACTGAAGAGTCAGCCATCCTGATCAACAAGGCCAAAGAGCGAAAGAGCAGAATATGTGCAGTTGGAACAACTGTTGTCAGAACCCTGGAAAGCTCAGTCTCAACATCCGGACTGGTGAAGCCATTTGACGGATGGACCAACAAGTTCATCTTCCCACCATATGAATTTAAGGTTCCTGACATGATGGTAAGCAATTTCCATCTTCCATATTCGACTCTTTTGATGATGGTATCAGCCTTTACGGGATATAATCTGCTCTTTGATGCATATAAAACAGCCGTCAAGGAGAAATACAGGTTCGGCACTTATGGTGATGCTATGTTAATACTTTAGAAAACAGAGACAATTTTGTTAATAAACTAAGTTCAATGTGTAAAAGTCGTGCCGGGAGAAGCTTCCGGCATTTTTTTTTTTTGCAACTTCACACATTTAGTAGTGAAAATTATCCGGAGTGAGGCAACCATTGGCTGAAAATGCGGGTCTTATTATTCAGAAAAGAATTAATACGTCTGCTCTCTATATTCATAAGATGAGGTGGTTCGCAAGAACTATACTGCCTGTTTTTATAATGGTTACTGGATTATTGACCAGTAATCCGGTTGCAGGCCAATGTGATCCGGGGAAGATTTCGAAGACAATAAGGGGGTTCGGGTCGATAGTGACCTCCAGTATATCAGTAATTAGTCCAAATGCGGCCCTTGGAATGCCTGATGGGATTGGCGCAGGTTTTACTGCAACTGGAAGGCAACTTGTAATTGACCTTCTTGATACAATTTTAATTGGCCAGACATATACTTTTACTTGGCGGCGGAATCCTTCAGAAGTTGCTTCCGTTTATCTAAACTGGGAGGAATCAATCGACGGTGTCTCATTTATTCCACATTCTTCGAGTGGTACGGTGAGTACTAGTAATAGATATATTAATACTTCAGTTACAGCTGAAAACAATACTAGATTCATTCGAATTTCAAGCTCAACTACGGCAGATTTTCAGGTTGATGCCATTTCATATTTTGCTGGAAAGTGTTTTTCGAACATCTGCGGCCCAGGATTCACTGGTCAGCTTATTTCAGGTAATGCTACATATATTACCCAGGCAAACACCTCCAATCCGACATACGCTAACAATGTTCCTAATGGACAGGGAGCAGAGTTTAGTTCAAATACAGATAGAATAAGATTTATCTTGCCATATACTATTCCAGCAGGTCAGAATTACTACATAATCTGGAGACCTTCTGAGAATAATGCACAGATGAGGATTCGGGAATCCGAAGATGGATCTTCGTGGGCCGCAGATAAATTTTCTCCGGTTTCGGTAACTTCTACAATCTTTTTGTCACATATTGAAACAACAAATGTTCCAACCAGATATATTGAAATATGGGGCGTTAACTCCCAGAATTTCTTTCTGGATGCGATTGTATTCAATGCCATAAGCTGTGAACCTCCTCCTCCTGATCTTGATGTCACCGGTTCACTTGAGTATTGTGGCAGTCCGCTTCTTATTGCACCTGAGTTGTTAATTTCCGACCCGGCTGATCAAGTTATTTCTGCAGCATACGTCCAGATAGGAGCGGGCTTTGTCTCCGGGCAGGATGTATTAAACTTTACTGGTAATTTCGGAATAACAGCAAACTATTATTCAGCATACGGACTTTTAATTCTACAAGGAGATGCAACTACATCCCAATATCAAAGTGTGCTTAGGAGCGTTGTATACTCAAATAGTAGTGCAACTCCGACCAACGGAAACAGGGAAATAACAGTTTCACTTGAAAGAAAGAACCACAATACCGGGCATTATTACAGATATATCTCAAATCCTTCAATATACTGGAATACAGCCTGGATCGAATCCGACAGAGCCCATCTGTTCGGAATGAAGGGCTACCTGGTAACTATAACATCTCAAAATGAGAATGATTTTCTGATCTCTCAGCTAACAGGATCGGCTTGGATAGGGGCAAGTGACTATACATTTCCTGAAGGTGATTGGACATGGGTTACCGGGCCTGAAACAGGCACAATGTTCTGGCAGGGCGGATCAGCTATCCTTTATGAGAATTGGGATGATGGTGAACCCAATAATGTCGGGACTGGTGGAGAGGATTATGGTCACTTGTTGGGTAACGGCCAATGGAATGATCTTCCGGTACAGGGAGGATCTGGAGAGTATGCAGCGCAGGGTTATTACATTGAGTTTGGAGATACACCGGGAGACCCGATTTTGGATATTGAGGGAATTGTTAATGTAAACGTTCTTACAGGAGTCCCGATTGTACCATCAATAAATGGAAGCAATACAGTCTGTCCAAATGCTACAGGTGTTATATATTCTACATCGAATGTCCCAGGCCATAATTATTCCTGGGTGGTCACCGGTGGAACGATAAGCGGGGGGCAGGGAACAAATTCAATTACAGTAAGCTGGGGAGGTACTAATCCGGGAACAGTAAGAGTAACAGAAAGTCTGGGAGGGGGACAATGCTCAGTAACTACTCCAAATTTCAACGTTACTATTGGGGATATTATAAACCCAACGATCACCGGTAGCATTACTGTAAGCAATTTAGAGGGTTGCAGTGTAGGAGCAGCTCCGGCAGCTGTTACCACAGTAGCAGCGCTTGAGGGTTTAGGATTGAATATCAGTGATAACTGTACACCAGATGCTTTACTTACAGTAACGAATAGTGATGTTATTGCTGGTACCTGCCCGATAGTTATCACCAGGACTTACCGAGTTACTGATGCATACAGCAATTTCAGTACGGCTGTTCACACGATCAATATCGATGACAATACACCTCCGGTGATCACGGGTAGCATAGCTGTAAGCAATATAGAGGGCTGCAATGCAGGTGCAGCGCCGGCAGCCGTTACCACGGTAGCAGCCCTTGAGGGGTTGGGCCTGAATATCAGTGATGCGTGTACGGTAGACGGATCAATCGTAGTTACGAGCAGTGATGCGATAGCGGGTACCTGTCCGATGGTTATCACCAGGACCTATACAGTAACCGACGCATGCGGTAACAGCAGCACGGCACAGCAGACAATCACCATAGATGACACGACAGCTCCTGCCATAGGCGGT